>JALOMF010000261.1 GCA_025455635.1 Saprospiraceae bacterium
AATTTGTTGGCTTACAACCAAGTCACGGTGACCTTCAGCTACATCACAACGGGCTTTGCCAACGGAGAAGATTTTTGGCTGCAGCGCTCTACCAATGGCGGAGTTTCTTACACGACCATTGGCACATGGGTCGCTGGCACAAACTTCTCGAACAATGTGCGTGGAACAGGCACCGTCACCCTCAACGGGCCTTTCACCTCCAACACCCGCTTCCGACTACGTTGTGATGCCAGCACCGACTCTGACAATGTTTACATTGATGACATCGTCATTACTGGCTGCCTCAATTTCACGGGTAATCAGGAAGAGGAACGCATGGTCAATGACGGAAACAGCGCAAATACTGCTGCCGAAACCTTGTTTGCGTATCCTAACCCAACGCAGGAGGTGCTAAACGTGGAGTTCAGCCAATCAGAAAACGCTGCTACGCTCATCATCAGCGACATGCTAGGTAGGGCTATCCAGCAGCAAAAAGTAGCGTCGAATGGCACTGGCTTGCAGCAAGTTGCGCTCGATGTGCGCAATCTCCAGGCCGGAAGCTACCTGCTTTTAATATTTGACGGCAAGGAGCGCAGGCACTTGCAGTTTGTCAAAATGGCCGACTAGCTTCAGCCGAAATGATGGGTGCGCCGTTTTTTGAATGCTTCGGCGCTGTTTTTCCCTGAAACACAAACTCCCGGTGGTGTCAGCCGCCGGGAGTTTTTTTATGAAAAACATCAGCCCTTGATTTCTTGCCGAATTGCCCTCGACACCATCGGAACCAGGAGCCTGCCCGGCAGCAGGGCCATCAGGCAGCGGCTTATTTTATTGGCGAAGCCAGGCACAATATTGGCCCTGCCCTGCAAGAGTTGCCGAACAGCGAGGGCTGCTACCTGCTCAGGTGACTGTAGTCCGATTTTACCCTTAAATCCCTGTTTTTCAATGCGTTGCGTAGCATCTGCATTCGTTTTCATCGGGCCGGGGAACAAGACGCTGACCCGGACGCCCGTGCCACGTAGCTCTTCCCTAAGCGCTAGGCTGAAATGCCGGACAAACGCCTTGCTGGCGGGATAAACGGTCTTGAATGCAATCGGTGAGAATGCTGCCATGCTGCTCACGTTGAGAACGTAGGCGGTTTTTTGCTGGCGCAAATTGGGTAGCAAAAGCCGGGTCAGCATTGCCGTGGCCGCAATATTGAGCTGGATGATGCCCTGCAAATAATCAAGCTCGGCGGTATCGAACCGTTGTGTGCCGCCCCTGCCCGCATTGTTGAGGAGGTACTTCACGGCAAAGCCCCGATTGATGGTTTCCGCCAATGCTTCGACATTTTCACTAAGTGACAAATCTGTTTCAAAAAAATGGACATCTACCTGAAAATCAAGCAATTGCGATGCAATTGCCGGCAGTCCTTCGCCCGGCAGTGCCACCAGCAGCAAGTTGGTTTTTCGCTTCGCCAACTCGAATGCCAGCGCCTTGCCCAAGCCTTGGCTTGCCCCCGTTATCAAGGCGTAGGTGGGTTCAAGTTTCATTTTCAGGTAGATTTTAATGATTTAAGCAAAGAATGGCCCCGCAGGGATAAATGTCAAAGACGCCAACAATTTATTTTTATTTCTAAGTATCTGAATTTCAATGTATTGCAGTCTATCAGCTGATTAGTCAAGGTGTTTTGAGAATTTTTCTTTTCAATGCAAAATACGGGTCAGCGGCCTTGCTTTGCATCGTCCCTTTGGCACGGCAACAAACAACGGCATTTTGAAAGATGTATTTGGGAAATGCTTTTGATTATTTTTGCCGGGCAAAAGCAGGGGCAGTCGGGTAGTTGACCCATTTGCGCCAGCAAAAACTCATCAATGAGCGAAGCGATTTTGGACATTAGCAAGCGGCGGGGCATAGCGGCAATACTTCCCAAGCACTTGGTTTATCTGCTACGAATCTATGTTGTGGGCATCCTCTGCCTTACGGCCTTTCGGCTGATATTGCTGGTGCAGGAGTTTCACCAACTGCATTTCATACCCACCGACCAAGGCATTCTGCTTGGCTTGAAGGCGTTCCTTATGGGCCTACGCTTCGATACCGTGGTGATGGGCTACGTGCTCACATTGCCGTTCCTTTTGCTGGCCTTGGATGCCTTGGCAGGCTTGAACAGCCGCTTGATTTACCGCATCGTGTTCGGCCTCGTGACGCTGGGCATGGTCTCGGTGCTATTCATTTGTGCGGCAGACTTGCCGTTTTTCCACCATTTTTACACACGGGTGAGCACATCCATCCTGATTTCAGCGGACAAGGGCGGCAACAACGACATGTTGAGCGGGATGATACTCCAAGAGTGGCGCTATATCTGGCCATTCGTCCCGTTCTTGCTCACTTCGTGGCTGGTCATCAACCGCAATCGTTGGCTGCTCCGCAATGTGCTTTACCGGGTGGAAGATAGCCAGACCCTGTCCGTGTTGAAATGGTTTGCCATGTTCGCTGCCCTGTTGGCATTTGGGATATGGGGGCGTTTTTCCTTCCAGTCGCACTTGGCTGCTAGCACTGCCTACAATTCCGACTACGGCTTCATCAACATGCTGGGCCTGAACCCGGCCTTCACGTTTACCCAGAGTTTTGTCAACTCCAAGACCGACGCCAAAAACGTGCGGCTGATGGGCGACGGCGAGGCCGTGCGCAACATGCAGCAGTACCTGCAAATACCCGCCGCACAAGCCTTTGACTCGCCGATAGCCCGCCAAGTGACCTTCCCCGACACGCCAGCCACCAAGCCCAACGTGGTGCTGGTCATCATGGAAAGCATGAGCGCCCAGAAAATGGGCCGCTACGGGAACCCCAAGCAATTGACGCCGTTCATGGACAGTTTGGCCACGCAGTCGCTGACATTTGACAGTATTTTCACGACGGGCATACACACGTTTGCAGGGGTGTACTCGACCTTGTTCTCTCACCCGGTGGTGAAACGAAAGCACCCGCTGCACAAGGTAGTGCCCATGTCTGGCATCGCATCCACGCTGAAGTCGCACGGGTACTCGACCATTTATTTCACCACCCACGACAAGGGCTTCGACAACGTGGAGCAGTTCCTGCAAGCCAACGACTATGACCGGATAGTGAGCAAGGACGACTACCCGCCCGACCGCATCTTGAGCGCACTCGGCGTGCCGGACGATTATTTGTACGAACATGCCGTGGGCGACCTAGACGGCTTGCACAAGAAAGGCAGTCCTTTCTTCGCTGCCATTATGACGGGCAGCGACCACGGGCCTTATGTAATACCCAGTTATTTTAAGCCAAAAAACGAAGACCCTATTCTAGGCGTGGTGGAGTACGTGGACTGGTCGGTGCAGAAGTTCCTGCGCATGGCAGCGCAAAAACCTTGGTTCGACAACACGATTTTCGTCTTCGTGGCCGACCACGGCACCTCGCTCGACAAGCGGTACGACATGCCATTGAGCTACTTGCATTCGCCCTTGATTTTTTACGCTCCGCAATTGTTGGGCGCTCCGCAAGCCCGCAAGCAGCTCGGCAGCCAAGTGGATGTGTACCCCACCATCATGGGCATGCTCAAGCTGCCATATATCAACAACACATTTGGCATTGACCTCTTCCAAGAGCAGCGGCCATTCGCATTTGCTTACGCCGATGACAAGTTTGCAGTACTGAACACCGAGTACATGTACGTGTCCCGTGAAAACGGCGTGACCAGCCTCTACCGCTACCGCACCGGCGATGTGAAGGACTACTCCGACTCGCTGCCAGCCTTGCGTGATGCCATGAAAAAGTACGGCGAAAGCACATTCCAGACGACGCAGTGGCTGCGCCACAACGGTAAGCAGGTAGCCCAGTGATGGAAAGTTGAAGAATTGCAAATATTGTTGGTACTTAACCAAACGATTAAGTTTGTGTTAGTTTTTGGTTGTTTTCTGATAGCTGAAATTAATTTCAATTTGTTTTACTGGATTTATTGACCATTTAGACTACCTTTGGCTTGCAAAATCAAGCTAGGGCGTTCAAGCATTGCTTGGGACCTTAAACTTCACCCTTAGCCTAAGTCTTACTCAAAAGCTGCCTTTTTTGCCCATTGTCGAGATTGCTACACACGTAGGAAACACTCACGTTTAAGGACGAATACTTTTCCAGACCGATTGTTTTTCATTGGAAGCCTTTGCGCAATCATCATGTTTTTTGCAAAGCGCATTGAATACCGACAACCAAGAATGGTTGTTGGTTAGCCTTTTCACCGTGTTTTTGAACGAATGGCTAGAACCTGTTTTGTGGTTTGATACGCTCGATATTTCATGTTTCAAACTGCAAATTCAAATTTTGTGAGCCTAAAATTAACTCTTAAATAAAGCAATTATTAATAATGAAGAATCCTTTACAAATTTTAAGACTTTTAGCTAGTTTGTTGCTGTTGCTTGGCTTCAGCACAAAGCAGCTGGCTCAGATTTCCATCCCTAATGCAAGTTTTACCAACAGCCAAGATTTCAACACCTTGGCAAATTCTGGCACTTCTTCCACCGTGCCGGCAGGTTGGGCTTTCTCTGAATTAGGTGCGAACCAGAACGCCCTATATACAGCAGGCACTGGGAGCAGCAATGCTGGAGATACCTACAGCTTTGGCCTTGCTGCAAACTCAGACAGGGCATTCGGCGGCCTGCAAAGTGGTAGCCTGACACCCATCGTGGGCGTTTGCTACACCAACAACACAGCAGCTACCATCACTGAATTGACCGTTACCTACACCGGCGAAACTTGGCGAGTGGGTGCGGCTTCCCGGACGGACGGTATGCAGTTCCAGTACAACCAGAACACCACTGGTATCGGTGGGGCTGGCACCTGGACCTCCTTTCCTGCATTGGACTATTTCAACCCAGGCCAAGCGGTTGGTAGCGGGACCTTGCAGCATTCGGCCACCATTTCTTCCCCAATCACGGGGCTTAGCATAGCGCCGGGTGCTACTTTTTGCTTCCGGTGGAACGACTTCAACGCCACTGGTGCCGATGACGGCATTGGTATTGACGATTTTAGCTTGACCAATATCGTAGCGCCAAGCCCCTGTGATGTTATCACTCCATTGACTTGTAACACAGCTGTCGCACAGAGTCTTACTGGCACTGGGTTTTGGAATACTTCGTTTTGTGGCAATTCCACAGTTGGCTCAGAGGCCGTTTATAGCTTTACCCCAACCTTGACGGGTATTCACACCCTCATAATCAATGGCGTTGCAGGTGACCCCGTTGACTTTGGCTACAAGCCGATTTCCGGTGGCTGTTCCTCAAGTGGTTGGAACTGTATTGGTACTTCTACAGGCACCAGTTTTTTCACTTTTGGCCCACTGACGGCTGGGGTGCAGTATTATATCTTACTGGATGCGCACACGACCGTTTTTTCTGCGCAAAATTTTGAAATCAACTGTAACCCAGTTCCCGCAAATGACCTTTGCGCCAATGCCATCACCATCCCCGCAGTGGCAGGCAATATATGCGGAACAACCCTTGGTGCCAACCCCGACATCCCCAATGCCGGTGCAACTTGCGGTACCAGCGCTGATGCTTTCGGTGCTAGTGTTTGGTACACGTTCCAAGGCAATGGCCAAGATTGGGGCTTTTTATTCCCACAACAAGGCATGAATTGGGACCCAGAGGTTAATGTTTATTCGGGATCCTGTGGTGGTGTGCTGACTTGTGTTACTGGCGACGATGACAGTGGTGGTGGACTCAATGCTCAGTTTACAGTAAGCAATACTGTGCCAGGCACCACCTACTATGTATATGTACACCCCGCTGACGATTTCGGCAATGGCACCTCCGATTTTTGCTTTGATTTGACTTTGTCGGGTACCCCACCAGTGGTGCTGACTTGTCCGACCAACCGGGTTGAATTAGCTTGTTTGAGCCAAGACACTATCAATTCGCGTTTCAACCAGTGGCTCGCCACTGCAAGCGGCTCAGGCGGTTGCAACGGTGTTTTGACCAACAACAATACGGGCGCACCCTCAGCTTGTGGTGGTTCTACCACCGTGACTTTCACTTATACAAGCACTTGCGGTACGCTGACGTCAACTTGCCAAGCCACCTTCACGGTTGCTGCACCTCCAACGGTGATGCTGACCTGCCCGATCAACACTACGGTAGCTTCTTGCCAGACACAGGCAGCGGTCAATGCACAGTTCAACGCTTGGCTGGCAACAGCTACTGCCAGCGGTGGCTGCAACGGCGTTCTGACCAACAACAATACGGGCGCACCTTCAGCTTGTGGTGGTTCCACAACCGTCACT
>JALOMF010000262.1 GCA_025455635.1 Saprospiraceae bacterium
GTGCCGAGCGAACCATCGAGATTTTGCACCTCGGCGACCGTGATGCTTTGCACAAAGCTTGTCGAAATGCTTTTGCAAACTATAAAGCCCGCCTATTTGAATATGTCCATTCCAAGGCAAACGGCACATCCAATGAAATACTGGAGAACATGAAAAACGGCATCCGTGGGGAGCAGCACCCGTCCGTTTGGTACGAGATGAAACGGTATTATCGGAACGGTTGGCTTGGAAACATCAGTCGTGAGCTTCACGATTCATTTGCTGCGGCGTTGGGAGATGGGGTTATGGATTGGTAAGATGGATTTTAAAAAAACAAAAAAGGGCCACGTCAACAACGTAGCCCTTTTTTGTTCCAATCACTTGATTTTCAACGAATTAAATCAATATACCCCCTCAATAACTCCGCTGCTGGCACCGTGCCAGTCACCCGCTGCTCGAAAGCTTGGCAGGTGTAATAGTAGGTGCCCGGAGGCAGTGGTTTGCCGTTGAGGTTGTTACCATCCCAGTTGATGTTGGGGTCGGTGCTGGTGAAAACAAGCTCGCCCCAGCGGTTGAACACCTTCAGCTCAATGCTTTCGATGAAGCAGTAGGGGAAGGGGATGAACAGCTCGTTCGACTCGTCGCCATTGGGCGTGAAGGCGTTGGGCAGCGTGTAGTTGGGGCAGTTGTCGGTGCAGAAGATGTTGCTCAACGGGCTTTCATTCAGGAAGGTATCCAACGCCGTGACGGCGTAGCAGCCTGCCAAGCCCCTTTCTGGTTCATGGAAAAAGGTTGTGTCGCCAGCCAGGGTGATATTGCCCACCAGTTCAAAATCCCCTGTTTCAAAGGGTTTGTAGTAAATCTGGTAGCTTACCACGTCGTCCGTTTCCTCGCAGATGCTCATGGGGTTTTGCCAACTCAACTGGTTTTCCAGTTTCTCCTGCTCTAGGCACGACTTGCCCGTATTACAGATATTTTCAACCAAGAGCACAGGTGGGCAAGGGGCCACATTGTCAATTGGAATTGAGCAGGTTTCTTGCGATAAGTTAATCAGGGGCGAGGGTAGGCCAGCAATATTGTAAGTGCCTTCCGTGCGGATGTAATAACAATATTCCCTGCCGTTTAGCAGGTCTTCGTCCACGTAAAAACTATCCGTGGTGACGCCGACGGAGTCCCACTGGGAGCCATTTTGGCGGAAAATCACGAAGCGGTTGTTCGACCAAGGCACGTCATACAGCCAAGTGAGGATGTTCCGGTTGTCGGTCGGTTCGGCTTGTAGCCAGACGGAGGTGGCACTGGGCGATTCGGCAAAGCGCTCCGACTCGCCGTTTACGAAGAAATCAATCTCGTATGTGTAGGGCGAGCCTTGGGTATTCAGGCCGGGCGCTTGGTCAATGAACTGCGTTTGCGTCAGCTGCCAGAACGTTGGGCTGTCGAAGGTGGAGATGGTCGTGAAGTTCGTGCCGTTGAGGCCCTCCGCCCGTTTCAAGACATATCGGTAAGGGCCGGGGTTGAGCAGGGTGTCGAGGTCTTCGGCGACGGGCTTCACCCAGCGCACATCAATGATGCCGTTATCGGTGCTGGTCTCCACCACGCTCACGTTGGTGATGAGCGGGACGTCAATGCTTAGCTGGATGCAGACTTCGTTGGAGGCGAGGCTTTCTACTTGGTTGTACGGGTGGCCAGACTCGGTTCGCTTGGTGAAAATCCCAAGAATACGGTAGCAGTAGGTACGGCCACGCAGCACATCCCGGTCGTTGTAGGCGTAGCGGTTGCCCTGGGTGCTGAGGGTGTTTGCGATTTTGGTGTAGCCCCTGCCCTCCAAGCCGGGTTCGCAGTCGGGGTCGAAGGGGTTGGAGCTTTCGCGCCGCCAAACCGAAAAAGCAAAGAAATACTCATCATCAGCATCTTCGCAAACGTATGGTTTTTGCCACGAGACAGTGATTTGGTCGGGCAGCGGCTCGGCCTGCACATCGGCGGGCGGTGGCCCCACCACTTTGATTTGCACGGCTTTCAGCGTGGCGAGGCCCGTTGTCAAGCCGTTGGTGGTGATGAAAAAATCGTCTTCGGCCTTGAACACCACCGTGTAGGGCAGGTCGGATATGTGCTCGCAGGTGGTTTGCCAACGGAAAACCTTGGACACGGGCTGTGTTTCATGCACCGCCGAGGGGTCGGGGCTGGGCCGCCAGTCCTCCACGTTCTCGGCTGGGCTGGGGCTTACCAAGAAGGGAGCGCCAAGGGCCGTGAGCCTGATTTTGTCGCCGGGGTTGGGGTCGGTGGCGATGACCTCGAACTGCACCACCTCGCCTGCCACCACGCAGATTTCAGAGATGGTCTCGATTTTTGGGGCCTTGTTGCCCACGCAGTCCTCTACCAGAATCTGCATGTCACGCACGGTCGTGTCAATGGCCACCCCATTGCGCCAGCTGATGATGATCATGGCGATATTGTACTCGCCGACCATCTGCGGGGAGTTCCAGGTAATGGTTCCGTTCTGGTTGTTGATGTCGAGGCAGCAGCCGACGCCGCCCACGTTTTGCGGGAAGGTGTAGTTGGGGACGGGGGAATTGGGGCCTTGCATCGGTACGATAAGCTCGTAAGTGAGGATGTCGCCGTCAATGTCGTAGGCGCCGGGGTTGTGAATGAACGGCTCGCCCTTGCAGGCATAGTCTATGGGAGGCTGGAGCAGCTGCGGTGATGAGTTGCAGCCATCAAACTGGCCACTGAACAGCGTGAAAGTCGTTTGCAGGTGAAACTGTATGGCGTCGGAAGCGGGCGGGTTCACGTTCAGGATGAACTCGTTCCGGTTGGGGTCGGTCATGGAGATGGTGTAGCGACCGGGGCCATCATAGGTGAACTCCGCTACATAAATATTGAACTTCACGTCGTTGGGCAGCTCTTCGCCAATGGGCGGGAGGTTGAAGTCCACCACAGGGCCGTTGATGCGGGGGACTTGCACGCAGGTGTTGGCGGCATCGCCCCAGCAGAGCGTGAGCGTGTCCCGGTCGGCTTGCCCGCTACTGGTCTTGGTGTAGGTGTAAATGGTGGCCCGTACGGTGTTGCTGCCGCAGCCGTTGATTTGCTCTACAAAAATTTCGCCTGCACGGTTGTGCGTGGCACGAGACAACTGGGCGAGCGCCAGCATGAAAAATCCCGAGATGAGTATGCGTAACGTCGTTTTCATAACAGTTCTTGATTGCGAAGCAAGATGAATCCTGAGAAAGCATTTGGGCTGGGTCAAGATTGGTTGAAAGGCGGAATTGCCATCGCTGGAATCCCAATTTTCCGTCCAAAATCCCGGTGTCCAAAGTTTAAAATTACGTTGAAAAACCAAAACGGCACCCGAATTTGTCTTTTTGGTCGGATGATGGCATTTTTCAAAGCGCCTTATCAATTAACGAAGCTATTTGTTTCAAGTTTTTTGGCTTCGCCAAAAACTGAAAATAACGACGCCCGGCTGCCATTTTTTTTAAATAAAAAATGCCGCCCAAAAATCAAATCCGTCGCAATTTATTGAATATCAGCCACTTAGGTTTTTTTGTTTTTTCTCAAAATTATGCACGCTGCACAAATGGAGAATTTTGGTTAAAATCGCCTTTCAAACCAAGCATACTGCACACAATTCGGGCATATTTTTTTCCTAGCAATCATGCAGGATAATATCGTTCAAAGCATTGCAACATGAGTAAACTACCGGAATCCCTCACCAAGCGCTACTACGCCATCAGCGAAGTGGCCGCCATGTTCGGTGTCACCACCAGCCTCGTCCGCTATTGGGAGCAGGAATTTGACTTCCTCAAGCCCCACAAGTCCGGCAAGGGCGAGCGCCGCTTCACACCCGACAACCTCCGCCAGTTCGACGAAATCTACCACCTCGTAAAGGAGCAGGGCTACACCCTCGCCGGCGCCAAGCGCTACCTCAAGGAGGAAAAAGCGAAAATCCGCCAAAAACAGGAGGCACTCAAAACATTGCGGCGGCTCCGGGGTTTTCTCGAAGATTTGAAAATTAACGGTTGACGGAGGACGGGTTACGGTTGACGGACGTCCCGCATCAATCCACAACCTGTAACTGCAATCCGATGAATCTAACCTATCTGCCCGGTCAAACTGGCGCTTCCACCAACGCCGAAGGCCAGTTTCACCACCCCGATTTTCCTTTTGAACTGCACTGGAAGGATATCTTCAAATGGAAATCGTCGTCCAATCCCTACGCCGAACAGAAGAAAAAAGACACTTGGCGGCCCAAGGTCGTCAAGGATGACAGCTTCTTGCACCATAGCCACGACACCAAGGCCTGGCTCGGCCACGCCTCCTTTTTCTTTCGGCTGAATGGCCTGAACATCATCGTGGACCCCGTTTTTGGCAAGTTGACCCCGTTCACGCCCCGCTTCTCCGAGCTGCCTGTTTCACCCGGCAGATTCACCAAGCTCGACCTCATCCTCGTCACCCACGACCACCGCGACCATTGCGACGAGTCCAGCTTGAAATTGCTGCTGCGCAACAACCCTAAGGCCACGGTCGTCACGGGCCTCGGCATGAAAAAAGTCATCGGGCCGTGGGCCACTGGCCACAAAATCGTGGAAATGGACTGGCACCAACAGCTTGACAATCAAGCGCTTGGCCTCCGAATCACCTACTTGCCCACCCGCCACTGGTGCCGCCGCTGGCTCACCGATATGAACGTTCGGCTCTGGGGCGCCTTCGTGCTGGAAACCCCCGACACGACCCTCTATTTTGGCGGTGACTCTGGCTACGGCCACCATTTTGCGCAAGCGAAAAACCTTTTTCCGAAGATTGATTATGCCTTCCTTGGCATTGGTGCCTTCGCCCCGGTTTGGTTCATGAAGAGCAACCACATGAGCCCCGCCGATGCTTGGCAAGCCTTCCACGACCTCGGTGCGGCCAAGCTCGTGCCCATGCACTACGGCACTTTCGACCTCAGCGACGAGCCTATCGGCGAGCCGGAGCGCTTGTTGCGGGAGATTGAGAAGGGCAGTGAAAAAGTGGATTTTTTGACCATCGGCGAATCACGACCGCTGCGTACCTTGGCGAGCACTTAAATGCTTTTCGCCATGAGTTTCAATATCAAAAACCTGCTCTTGGCAGGGCTTTTCCTAGCACTTTTTCTTTTTATCGGCAATAAAATGGGCAAGGCTGGCCTCAGCTTCGGCGAGGTGGTCGGCTTTGAGTTTTCGTTTTTCACCAAAAGCACGGAAGCGACCGTGGCCAACTGGCAAACGGCCACCGTGGCGAGCGGCCAAGCCAAGCTTCCCGCCTTCCAATCGAGCACCCGGCTTGACTTCCTGTACATCATCGGTTACGTGTTCCTCGGCGTGTTTTTGGCAAGGGTCGCCGCTGGCGAAAAACGGCTTGGCACCGCAAGGCGCATTGCCGTGCTGCTCGTCGTGGCGGGCCTATGCGACGTGGTGGAAAACCTGCAAATCCTACAAATCATCGAGGGAAACTACGGCCTGCGGCCAATGGTGATGTCGGTTTGCGCAGCGGTGAAATTCGGACTGTTGGCGGTATCGCTGGGCTGGGCGGTGGTGCTGTTTGCGAAGCGATAAATCAGGGGTGAGAAACGAGGAAAAAGGTACGGTGACAGCGTTTGGCAGCTTTATTTGTAGTTCAAAATATCAATAAATTCGCTGCAAAAGCCATAATCCACCGCCACGTTGGAGGCCACGACGACCGTGCGGCTGCCCAAAAAACGCTCCATCAGCGCCAAGTACCAGTCCACGCCCTGAGCGTCGAGGTTGGTCGTTGGCTCGTCGAGGAGGAGGAGCGAGGAGTCGGAACAGGCGGCCAGTGCCAGTTTCAGGCGCTGCTTCATGCCAGATGAAAAATGCCGCACCTGCTTGTCGCTGGCCTTCGGGAATGCCAGCAAATCCAGCAAATCCTTGGTGCGCAGGCCGGGCAGCAGTGGCTTGAATTTTTGGTGAAAATCAATGGCCTCGGCCAGCGTGAACTCTTCAATCAACTCGATGTACGGGGCGGCGTAGCTCACCTGGCGGTACACGTCGTCCGGTGCCAGTTTTTTGCCTTCGGCAACGAATTCGACCTTTCCTTTTGTGGGTGACAAATGCCCGCTCAATACCTTCATCAGCGTGGACTTGCCGCTGCCGTTCGGCCCCGTGACGGCCAGCCTGCTGCCCGCAACCAACTGATAATCAATTCCCTTGAAAATCCAGTCGTAGCGGTAGCGCTTGGAGACTTGTTCGAGTTTGATTTGCATTTT
>JALOMF010000263.1 GCA_025455635.1 Saprospiraceae bacterium
CACCACGTTCATGTGCAAATTGTGTTTGGTCTTTTAATGCCTATTTTTGACCACAAAGCGTGGAAGGAAATTTGCAGTAGAAATTTGACATCCACAAAAAACCTAGACCAAAAAATAGCTCAAGCCCATGTCGCACAAGGATAATTACCAATTGCTCATCGAGAAGCTCGACCAGTTCATCAGGAAGTTCTATGTGAACCAACTGATACGTGGCAGCCTGTACAGCTTGGCGCTGCTGCTGCTGTTGTTCCTCGGCCTCAACTTTTTGGAGTACCATTTTTACTTCAAGCCGGGCACCAGGCAGGCGCTGTTTTTCTCCTTCGTCGGTATTTCCGGCGTGGCGCTGGCCATTTGGGTGGCGCTGCCGCTGCTGCATTATTTCCGGTTGGGCAAGGTGATTTCGCATGAAAAAGCTGCGAGCATCATCGGCGACCATTTCACCGATGTGAAGGATAAACTGCTGAATATCTTGCAGTTGAAGTCGCAGGCGGATACGAACACGACGAGCCGGGACCTGATTTTGGCGAGCATCAACCAGAAGTCGGAGGAGGTAAAGCCCGTGCCGTTCCAGCGGGCGATTGACCTTGCGCAAAACCGCAAATACCTCAAGTACGCACTGCCACCGCTGCTGCTTTTGATTGTGGTGTTGTTCGCAGCGCCGAGCCTTATCACCGATAGCACGGGCAGGTTGTTGAAATTTAATAAAGAATTTGAAAAACCAGCACCATTCCGCTTCGTGGTGAACGAGGACAGCCTGAACGTGGTGCAGTTTGGTGAGTATCCCCTCACGGTCAAAGTGGAGGGCGATGCACTGCCCAACGAGGCGTTCATTGACATTGACAATATCCAGTACCGACTGACGAAATTGGACAATAGCACGTTTGCTTATACTTTCAGCAACGTGGCGAAGGACACCGAGTTCCGCTTCCTGTCTGGCGCCATCGAGTCGAAAGGTTACACGTTGGAAGTGCTCGAAAAACCGAACATCGTGGGCTTCGATGTGAAGCTGGACTACCCCGCCTATATTGGCCGCACGGACGAGGAACTGAAAAGCACGGGCGACCTTGTGGTGCCCGCCGGGACGAATATTGACTGGATTTTCAATTCACAATACACCGATAATATTTCCATCCGCTTCGCAAATGGGGCACAAACGGTGGATACGAAGCGCTTTTCCGACGAGCTTTTTACCTTTAAAAAGAAGGCGCTGAAGGACGAAATCTACCGCCTCTACATCTCCAACAACGACCTGCCGAATGCCGACTCGGTGACGTACAGCATCACCGTGGTACCGGACTTGTACCCAACCATCAAGGCGGAGAAGTTTGAGGACAGCACCAATGCCAAGGTGCTCTATTTCGCTGGCGATGCTTCGGACGACTACGGTTTGCTTGGCCTTTCGTTTAACTACAGGGTGAAAAATGGCGGCAAAGAAGGGCCGTTGAAGACGCTGAAATTACCAAAATCGGAGGGCAAGAGCACGGCTTTCCGCCACATCTTCGACCTGAACGAGCTGGGCCTCAAGCCCGGCGACGAAGTGACCTACTACTTCGAGGTCTTCGACAACGACGGGGTGAACGGCAGCAAGTCGAGCCGAACCACGCTCATGTCCTTTGCCATGCCGACGCTGGAAGAGATGGAGAAAAAGCAGGAGGAAAATAGCGAACAAATCAAGGACAACCTCGAAAAGGCCATCAAGGAGAGCCAGAAGATACAGGAGGAAATGAACAAGCTGCGTGACAAGGTCTTGCAGCAAAAAGACATGGACTGGCAGACCCGCAAGGAGTTGGAGAAATTGCTGGAGCGCCAAAAAGAGCTGCAAAAGCAGATAGACGAAGCCAAGGAGAAGTTCAAGGAAAACCTCGAACAGCAGCAGGAAATGGAGCAGCCCAACGAGCAGATGCAGGAGAAGCAAGAGCAGATGGAGAAGCTCATGGAAGAAACCTTGGACGACGAGATGAAGGAGTTGATGCAAAAAATCGAGGAGCTGCTGCAAGAATTGAAGAAAGACGAGGCCCTCGATAAAATGGAAGAAATGAAAAACCAGCAGGAGCAGAAAGAGAAGGACATGGACCGGATGCTGGAACTGTACAAACAGCTCGAATTTGAGTATGAGGTGCAAAAGACCATTGAGAAGCTTGAAAAACTGGCCGAGGAGCAAGAAAAGCTAGCAGAAGAGACCGAAAAGGCCGACCAGAACGACCAACAGCAATCGGCCGAGGAACAAAAAAAGGAACAGGAAGAACTTGCCAAAAAGCAGGAGGAACTGAACAAGCAAATGGAGGACATCGGCAAGAAGATGGAAGAGCTGGAGAAGAAGAACGAACAGATGCAGAACAAGCAGGACTTCGACCAGCAAAAAGAAGACCAACAAGACATCAAAGAAGACCAGAAGGACAGAAACCACAAGGAGAAAAGCAGCAAAGCGAAAAACCAGTGGAAAATCAGAATCCTTCTAACGAAGCTTAATAACGCCAGCTGCTCGAAAACATCGTCACGCTGTCCTTTGAGCAGGAGGAGGTGATGGACAATTTCAACCCCGTTGAAATCAACACGCCACGCTACGTCGGCCTCACGCAGCAACAAAAGAAAATCCAGGACGACTTTAAAATCGTGGAGGACAGCCTCTATGCCCTCGCCAAACGGGTGGCCCAGATGGAGAGCTTCATCACCGACAAAGTGGGCGAGATAAAGGACAACATGCGCAAGGGCCTCGACCACCTCGAAGAGCGCCAAAAACCCAACGCCGCCGAGCAGCAGCAGCGGGCCATGAAGAACCTCAACGACCTAGGCCTGATGCTCAGCGAGGTCATGCAGCAGATGCAGATGCAGATGTCGAGCGGGATGCCCGGCAGCCAGCAGTGCAACAACCCCGGCGGCGCTGGCGGCGGCAAGGGCGGCAAAGAACCCAAGGACAAGCCCGCCTCGGAAGGCCAAAAAGAGCTGAACGAAGGCATGCAAAAAATGGGCAAGGGCAAAGGCAAGGACGGCAAAGAAGGTAAGGATGGCAAAGACGGCGGCGGCGGCGAAGGTGGCGAGAACCCCACCAGCAAGGAGTTCGCCCAGATGGCTGCCCGGCAAGCCGCTTTGCGCAAGCAACTCGAAGCCAAGCAAAAGGCGCTGAAAGAGCAAGGCAAGGGCGACAAAGAACTACAGGAAATCATTGACCAAATGAACAAGGTCGAGAAGGAACTGGTGAACAAGCGCCTGAGCAATGAACTGATGATGCGCCAACAGGACATCCTGACCCGCCTCCTTGAGCACGAGCGGGCCGAGCGCCAGCGTGACCAAGACAACAAGCGCAAATCAGAGACTGCCGAAGACAAGGAGCGCAAGATGCCGCCTTCACTGGAGGAGTACATCAAAAAACGGGAGGCCGAAATCGAGCAGTACAAGACGGTAAGCCCAGCGCTGAAGCCGTACTACAAAAACTTGGTGGAGGAGTACTACAAATCGCTCAAGGGAACAAAGTAAGCGAACCCAAGTGGCGAGCGGCCACCATGCGATTTTAAAAAAAATGAGCCGGAGCTTGGCCAAACAGTAGTCAAGCTCCGGCTTTTTTGTTGAATTAGAAACAGCCTTACAGGTCTATGTTAGGCCGCACGTTTTCACCGCCAGCATAAAATTCCGTGATGATTTTCACGACCTCCTCCGGCTCGTCCACCACCGAAAATAGGTTCAGGTCGGTCGGATTGATATTGTGCTCCTCCTCCAGCATCACGGCCTTAATCCAGTCCACCAGCCCCGTCCAGTAGCTTACCCCGAAAAGGATGATGGGCACCCGCTCAATGCGCTTGGTTTGCACGAGCGTCAGCACCTCGAATATCTCGTCGAGCGTGCCAAAGCCGCCGGGCATGACCACGAAGCCCTGTGCGTATTTCACGAACATCACCTTGCGCACGAAAAAGTAGCGGTGCTCCAGGTTCTTGTCGTTGTCAATATACGGGTTGTGGTTTTGCTCAAAAGGCAGGTGGATGTTGAGGCCCACGCTCACGCCGCCGTACAGGGAAGCGCCCTTGTTGCCAGCCTCCATGATGCCGGGGCCACCGCCCGTGATGACGCCCCAGCCAGCCTCTGTCAGCAGTCGGGCAATGTCAACGGCGGCCTTGTAGTACTGGTTGTCGGGCTTGGTGCGGGCCGAGCCGAAAATGGAGACACAGGGGCCGATTTTGTTGAGCCGCTCAAAGCCGTCCACAAACTCGGAGACTACCTTGAACATCGTCCAAGAGTTTTCGCCCTTGAGTTCTGCCCACTGTTTCATGCGGTGCTTCGCCACTGTGGGGAAGCTGTTTTGATTCTCGTTCATTTTTTTCTATGGTAAAAAAAGTATCATGTACAAAGGCAAAAGTACAAAGCTTGCCCACTTGGGTTGCTCCTGCCTCGAAAACTAATTGTTTTATAATGAAAAAAGCCTGCCGGAAATAGCTTCCGGCAGGCTTTTGTTTGGTCGGCTCTTTTCTTTTTTGTAAAAAAGCTGGAAGCACCGACCCGGTTTCATTCCGACTTTTTGAATGGGCCGACGTAATTTATCACGTCCTCCGCAGTGATTTCATTGCCGCTGAGGATGATGAGGCGCTCCACGACGTTGCGAAGCTCCCTGATATTGCCCGTCCAGTTCACGTTTTGCAGTGCGACGAGGGCTTCCTTCGTGATTTTTTTCGGTGCAATGCCGTACTCCGTACAAATCTGTTCGATGAAATGCTCGACCAGCATTGGGATGTCGCCCCGTCGGTCGTTGAGCGGCGGCACTTCGATGATGATGACGGCTAGGCGGTGGTAAAGGTCTTCCCGGAACCGCTTCGCCTCGATTTCTTCCCGAAGGTCTTTGTTCGTAGCGGCGAGCACCCGCACGTCCACCTTTATTTCTTTGTCGCCACCCACCCTTGCGATTTTGCTTTCTTGCAAGGCCCGCAGCACTTTCGCTTGGGCGTCGAGGCTCATGTCGCCAATCTCGTCAAGGAAAATGGTGCCACCATTGGCCTGCTCGAACTTGCCGAGGCGCTGCTTGTGGGCCGAGGTGAATGAGCCTTTTTCGTGGCCAAACAGCTCGCTCTCAATCAGTTCCGAAGGAATGGCGGCGCAGTTCACCTCCACGATTGGGCCTTTGGAGCGGTTGCTTTTTTCGTGAATCCAGCGGGCTACCAGCTCCTTGCCAGTACCGTTGGAGCCAGTAATGAGCACACGAGCCTCGGTCGGGGCTATTTTTTCGATGGTGTCCTGGATGCGCTTCATGCCAGCCGATTCGCCGATCATTTCTTGCGTCTTGTAGTTGGTCACCTTTTGCTTCAGCACCTTGGTTTCGGTGATGAGGCTCGACTTGTCGAGGGCATTGCGCACCGTGATGAGCAGTCGGTTGAGGTCGGGCGGCTTCGAGATGAAATCAAACGCCCCTTTTTTGACGGCCTCCACGGCTGTGTCAATATTGGCGTGGCCAGAAATCATGACGACCGGCGTATCGGGCGCCAAAGTCTGGATACGCTCAAGGGCTTCCATGCCGTCCATTTTCGGCATTTTGATGTCCATGAGGATTACGTCGTACTGCGTTTTTTTCAACTGTACGAGGCACTCCAAGCCATCGGCGGCTTCATCCACCCTGAACTTTTCAAATTCAAGGATTTCTTTCAACGTACGCCGGATTGGTATTTCGTCGTCAACAATTAAAACTTGTGCCATAGTGAGACTATTCTTTATTAATCTGTTAATTACGCATTCAAAAATTCATTCAATGATGCAGCCTTGTTTCTACGCCAAAGATAGCAAATTGGTTGCAAACCATTTTTAATGTGTTTGACCTATGCTGCAAAAAGCATTAATATGACGGCAGTTGAAAAACACCATTCGTGAATGGCCGCCGTAGGAGTTTTCTTACTTGAGGGGGAATGACGATGGGTGAGCTAAAGGGGGATGTCCAATGTTTGCCCCAAAGTTAAAAAATGTGCGTGAAAATACATAGCAATGGATATGAAAAAAAATAAATCGTGTAGCGGAGCTGCACTGCCTAGTTGGATTTCCCACTTTTTTGCCAGTCGGTAGATGGCTCAGACCTCCGGCATTTTACAATTGCCAAAAAACATTTGCCTTCCGACTCGATGGCCTTCAGCTCAAAATTGCTCATGAGCGGCTCTATCATCTTCGACTCGCAGGCCACCACGGTATCGCCTTCGGCTACCAGCAGCGGGAACTCGTTCATGTGGATGTCATAGCCTTTCTTGCGGTTGAGTAGCCCGGCGTAGTAGTTTACCTGGCCCGTGTAGATGGGCGCCAGCACCGTGAAATGCTTGAACTCAGGCTTTGTCTTTTGCAGCTTGCGCAAAAAATAGCCGTAGGACATCGTCCGGTCATCCGTGTTTGGCTTGTAAACCTTGGCGATAACCCGGTCGTAAGGCTGCACCGCCAAGAAAAGACAGCACAAAAACACAGCGCCTACGACGGCAGGCCGGTGAGTCCCCCCCTTCCAAAAATGCACCACTGCTTGAATTACTTGGTACAGCCCGATGCCCGCCAACAAGGCCATCGGAGGGTACGAAACCACCTCGTAGTGGTCGGTCTTCGTGCCAGAAGAGGAGACGAACAACAGCTGTATCGTTACGCAGAGGAACAGCAGCACGGTGATGTCCCGTAGGCGGGAGGGCTGCTTGGTGAACAATTGCGCCAGCGGAATCGGCAACAGCAGTAGCCACGGCAGGAAGTATTTTTTATTCCAAAAATTCACAAAGTAATACTCGAAGGGATGGTCGTGCCCAGTGTAGGTAGTCGTGTAGCGGTTGGCCATTTCATGAAAAAAAGCCCGCTCTATGAACCCGGGCAACTGCCTGTCCACGTACCACAACCAGCTTCCCACCGACGCCAGCACCAACAGCCCTGCCAACCAGACGGAGCCGCTGCTTATCAGGTTGCGAAGCTGTTTTTTATAAATCGCATAAATCAAAAACGCCGGGAAAAACAACAGCCCGAAGGCATATTTGGTCATCACGGCGGCAATGGTCGAGACCGTGAGCATGGCCAGCCAGCCCAGCCGTTGGCGGCTTTCGGTGGCTTCCAAGTATTGGTAAAACGCCATTGCGCCAGCCAGCATGTAGAGGCCAAGTGCGGCGTCTTGGTCGCCGGTGCGGGCAGCGTGCTCCCTGACATAGCCCATCGTCGTCACCAGCACGAAGCCAGCACAGTAACCGATGTTCACGTCGCCGAGGTTCTTTCTGGCGAACCACGGGAACAGCAGCACCGTGCCCAGTGCGCAAAGGGCGATGGGCAGGCGCAGGGCCAGTTCGTTGATGCCCAGCGCTTTGATGGAGGCTACTTGCAGCCAAGTCGTGAAGGGCGGCTTGCTGCTGCGGTGCCTCATGCCATCTTCCACCCAGTAACTGTAATCGTGGATGTATTTGCCCTCCTCGGCCATGTAGGCCGCCCGCATGGCAAACAGCGACTCGTCCCAGTTGTTGATGGGCTGCCAGTCGAGGTGCAGGAACAACGGGAAGTAGATAGCACCGCAAAACAGTACGAAAATCAGATATTTGTGCCAGCGCTTGTTCTTCATATCCTCGCAAAGGTAGTTTTTCCTTCGATTGCCGTGACGACAGCGCTGCATTGGCGTCGAAACTGACAAATCACCATCACCGAATAAAATTCATTGCATGAAAACACTTCCCTTTTTCCTCAGCATTTGCTTCGCAATTTTTGCCTCCAACGCTTTCGCCCAAGAGGTAGAGTTTGAGGAGATGATAACGAAGCCCAGCGCCCCAGCTTCCGCCAGCAAGGTTTATGAAATTGAAGAAAACATGGTGGCCGGCAGCAACAACGCCCTCGTGCTCGTCACCGAGGTCACCAGCGAAAAGCTCGTGGAACGCACCTGGAAAGACTTCATGAAAGACTACGACGGCAAGACAAAAGGTGCCAAAGGTGGCAAGGAGAACGTGACCACCGAGGCATCCATCGTGGGCATCGCTGGCGTGTCGCCATTGAGCATCTATAGCCGTACCGCCAAAAACGAGGATGGCTACGTGGAGCTGCTCACTTGGTTCGACCTCGGCGAAGAGTACCTCAACTCCAGCCGGGCCTCACAGTACCAAGAAGCGGAGAAAATGCTGATGAAATTTGCGCAAAAAGTAAAACTCGAAGGCACCAAAATCGAGCTGGAGCAGGCCGAGAAAAAAATGAAGTCCTTCGAAAACGAAATGGAAAAGCTCAAGCGCCAAAACAGCGGCTACCACAAGGACATCGCCGACGCCGAGAAACGCATTGAGACAGCCAAAGAAAACATCGTCCGCTTTATTTGAAGTACGTTTTATATTTGATATCAGTGCATGAATGAGACAACAGTACAGTTGATTTGCATATATTAGAAAAACTGTTTTGGAGCTTTCCAGTGCTTGTGAGTTTTGTCTGCTGTTCCTTAAGCATCAACTTACCGCTGCGTATATGTTGATGTTGGACTAACGTTTCAAAGTTCGTGGTCAGTTTAAGACGGTGTCCGCCGACTACTCTTAGCTCCCAATACAAAACTTTGACAGTTAACTGGGTGAAATTGAAA
>JALOMF010000264.1 GCA_025455635.1 Saprospiraceae bacterium
AAAAGCCTTGTGGTTCTTGCTTTTTTGGCTTCGCCAATGCTGGTTGCTGCGCAAAACGAGCGGGTGCTGGCTGGCAAGGTGACGGACGAGCACGGCCACGAACTGGCCTACGTGAACATCGGCGTGCTGGGCAGCACGGTCGGCACGGTGAGCGGCTTGGACGGCAGTTTTCAGCTTTACCTGACCGCCAGTGTTGGCGAGGGGGATTCCATCCGGTTTTCCACCATTGGGCATGAGCGCCGCACTTGGTCGGTGGCGAGTTATCTTGCCGCCTTCGGCGAAACTTCGGCGACGATTGTACTGCCTGCTGGTACCACGGAACTGCCAATGGTGGAAGTGCGCCCCCGTTTTGCGAAGCGGAAAACCATTGGGCTGGCCCGCAGCAAGTTCCGTACAGCGGTGCATTTCGCCATTTCCGACAAGCCGAACCAGAACCTGGGCGCCGAGATAGGCCGCAAGTTCAACCTCCCCAAAGGGCAGGTGCAGTTGGACAGTTTCCGCTTTTTTGTTTCCCAAAACAATTTCGACACCGTGCGGCTGCGGGTGAACGTCTATCGCCTCGATGGTCGGCCCGTCGAGAACCTGCTGACCGAGAACATCGTCGTGGAACTGAAGCCGCAGCAGCGGGGCTGGGTGCGGGTGGACTTGCAGCCGTACAATTTGGTGGTGACGGAAGACGTGGTGGTGGCCGTGGAATGGATTTACCACGGCGGCAAGGGCAAGTCGCTCTCGCTGCCGATTGGAATGCTGGCAGGCACGGTGCATTTTTACAAATACGGCAGCCAAGGGCGGTGGAAGAAGTTCCCGGGGATGTCGTCGGCGATGGAACTGGTGGTGAGTTACTGAGATTGGGGGAATTGGGCAGGTTTAAGTTTTTTTGACCAAACATATCGAAACGGGTTCATGTTATCGTTTAAGCAAAACTGAATATGCACCGGACGCCTATTCGTTTTTAATTTAAAATCAATAACTATGAACCTCCTGCGTTTTTCGGGGCTTGCCCTGACCTTCTTCTTTTGCGCATTTCTTTCAACGGCCAATGCACAGACCAGCAAAAACTATCCATTTTCATGGAAAGAAACGGCTGATAACTGGTACATGCCCAAGTCCTACACCTTCAAGTATGCCGACGGTCTGACGGCCAAAGGCAGCAGCAGCTCGAAGCCCAACCGTGGCCCGGTCTGCACCAACGACTGCAAGGAAACCACCGCCCCCGATGCCTGCACCGAGTCGCTGCTCAGTGAAAAATGTAAGGACGTGGAACTTCCCGGCTTCCCCCTGCCACAGGGCTACAGCGGGGTGGAGTACGTCACCTTCGAGGTGCAGCACAATGGGAAAGTGAACGGCTACCAAGTGGTGAAGCAGGCCGTGTCCTGCAAGCCATGCATCCAGAAAGCGGTCAATCTTGTGGCATCATCTGGTGAGTGGTTTCCCGCCATCCAGGACGGGATTACGGTGAAGAGCACGGTGGTGGTGCCGGTGTTTTTTAAGTAGGTTTTTAGCCATGAGTACCTGCATCCAGCCCCGTTTACCCAATCGTTTTGAGCCAAGCGACCAACTCCCCAAATAGCTCTTACGCAATAAGAATACCTTGTGCAAAAGGAGTGAAAAGGCAGCCGAAACTGAAAATCGGTGGATGGTTTTAGGCTTTAGAATTTAAAAAAATGGCATGAAAAAGATAGCGTATGCCATTTTTAACAATAATACAATTTTAGAACAATCCTGGCTGGCTGTCAAATATGGTATTAGAGTATAATTTTTGCAATCAACTTGTAAGCGTTGTTTTGCACCTACACCTCCAAGTGCAAATTTTTTAACAGTTGCCAAATCGGCCAGCCCGGACTTCGAGCCCTCCCCGTGTAGGAGGCCATTGTTGCAGAATTGCGATTGCTCCCCAAAATGGCCCTTGACGAGTGCGCCGCTTTTCAGCAAAACTCATGGCGCCACAGTTTTTTTGCTCCGCAAATAAGCCAGAAAAACAAACGCCGGGCGTTGGTGGCACCCGGCGTTTTTCGACTTGTTTAAACTTGTTTAGCGATTGCCGCCCCCTGCTGGTGGTGCAGGCGGGGGTGGCGGGGGTGGCGGCACTTGGGCGTTGCCCTTTTTGCCCTTTTTGCCTTTGCCTTTTTTATCTTCGTTTTGGGGAGGTGGAACCCCGCCACGGCCACGGCCTCTTTGCGAATCCCGCTCGTCTATTTTTTCCCAACGGGCGTACTGGTCTTTGGTCAGAATGGTCTTGAATTCGGCTTTTTGTTCTTCACGCAGCGCTTGTGACGCAGCCCGCATTTTGTCCCACTCACCTTCGGGGGTATTGCTGCGCACTTCCTGTTGCTTCTGTGCATATCTCAGGTTGATTTCCTTTACCTTCTCGGCCTGTGCGGTAGAAAGCACGAGGCTGTCAACCATCATCTGGGACTGCATTTCGGCCCGCTGGATTGGGTCACCGCCACGGCGGCCTTGTTGGGCGTTGGCGGCTATGCTTGCCGCAATTAGCAGCGACATCATCACGAATTTCAACTTCATTGGAATTATTAGTTTAAAAATTTAAAGAATTGGTTTTCAGTTATTTACACCCAAGAATGACATAAATAAAAGGCAACGCAAATTCAGCATAAACTTGTTGTGTATAGTAACGAATTAGACTGCCAAGGTTGCATTGGGTGACTCGTCAGCCCCCCGTTTATCTGGTTTTTAACAATAAATTATTAGAAACGAAGATTATTGGCGCTTGTTTTAGCGCGCATGAAAAAAAGCCCGAACGAGGCAACCCCGTTCGGACTTTCGTATTTTCCAAATTATCTTTTCGTGGTCAAACAACCGTGGGGTTGCTATCCAACTTCACAAATCAATGGTGCAGTTGGGCCAAGATGATGCCCACCGTGAATTGGTTCCTGACATTGGCCAAGCGGTTGTCAAGTGCCTGCCAAGAAACACGGCCTGTTGAGTAGCGCACGTTGATGATATTGCCGTAGCGGATGCCTACTTCGTAGCGGCGGCTGGTGTACGGGTAAGGCTTTGGGCAGCGAAGTGCCTGTCCCTGTGCAAACGTGGCCATAGAGTAAGCCGTGATAGCGCCAGTGGTGAACGAGAAGCCGGCACCTACTTGTGCGCCTAGCCCCGTCATATAGCCTTTGTTGTTCAATGTGTATTCGTAATTGTAATCCCTGTGGGCAGGTGCATAAGTGCCCAGCTCCGTGCCGAGGCTAGTCAGCATTTTGAACGTTGTGTTGCCCAACGTGCCGATAGTAGGTGTGGTCATGATGGCAAAATCGCCGCTCATCATCAGCGGATTGAAGTTTTTGCCATCGCCGTTGGAAGAACGAGGAATTGCGTCACTTCCGAAAGATGTGTTGCGCTCTTGGTCAGTCCAGCTAACCTCCACGTGCCAACGTGCCTCAATGGGTAGTGAAGGCCGGGTGCCGTTGTGACAATCAATGCTGTTTCGGTCAAACCTGGGCACAGAGCCGAGCCTGACGACTTTAGCATTTGCACTGTACTCGTCGCTGTAGTATTTCAGGTCAGCGCTTTGAGTTCCAAAAGCGATTTCGATGTCAGGGAAGATGTTGGCATCGAACAATTGTCCGAAGATGTGGGAGAAATTGCCGAGGCCGTTGGGGTTGCCAAGGCCAGCATTGGTGTTTTCTTCGAGGTAGTCGTATTGCTCGTCTTGCAGTGAGTCGCCACTTACGACGCTGAGGTCCCAGTAGTTTGGCACTTGGGCAAGGCTATCCTGGTACTGGCCGAACAAGCCACCCAACGAATCAACATTGTCGTTGAAAATGCCGTTCACCCAATCCAACTCGCCGAGCAAGGTGTCGGTATCAGTGCCGGAAAGGCCGTAGCCCGGCAGGTGGTCAACCAATGTGTCAAGAACAGCATCGAGGCCATCAAGGTAGTCACCATCAAGTTCGCCCGGGGGCACTGAGTCTTGGAGGTTATCGAATAGTTCAGCGAAAAGGTCTTCGCTTTGGCTGTCGTTGGGGTTCCAGTTTTCTTCCAACGAGTCCAAGTTGTTGCCATAAAACTGGTTGGTGCCTTCATCAAATTGATTGAACAAGTTGTAAAGGACGTCCCATTGGGCGTTTGCTGTAGTTCCGAAGGTAAGAAAACAGGCCAACAGGAGGGATAGCTTGGTAAAATTATTCATTTTCTTTAGGATTTAAGTTCAAGAAAGGCTGATTTCACCTAGGAGCGATGGAAGCGGAGAATTCAGCTATTTCCTTGAAGTATTATATGGTAATAAAATTTGATTGCACGCTAAAGGGCTGTTTGTCAATGCAGAAAAAATAACGAAATAGGAAGTTCAAGCCAAGGCAAACTGCTGGCTTGTAGAGTTGGATTATATCAAAACCTCCTAGACTTTCAGTTACTCAAAATATGCTAGCATCCATGAAGCTTATGGATGAGTTTTCAGGAAAAGCTTCTTATAACAAAACAAAGGTAAGCCAAATTTATAACTTCAAATAATGGAAGAAGTTATTTTATTAAAAAATAATTGTTTTCTGATGATTTAAGACAAAAAAACAAGTCAAAACTGATGCAAGCACCAGTATATATTTTGTTTTATTTAAAACAAATAAATGCTTGTACCTACTTCCATTTACGTGGAGTTAATGTCCAGGTAACATATCCTGGAAATGCCCTTGGTTGTTGGGTTGCATTCACCGTAAAAATGTAAATCCGTCCAAAAAAATATTCGCTGCTAGTGTTCAAAACTTGCGCAGCATATCAACCAATTTCCAACAGTCTTTGAATGAGTTATACATCGGCACTGGGGCAACTCTAATCACGTTCGGCTCCCGCCAGTCGGCTATCACGCCATTTTCCGTCAGGTAATCGAACAGCTTCTTGCCTTCCGGGCCTGTGAGAATGGAAAGCTGCGCCCCTCGCGCTGCCGGGTTCTTTGGCGTGATGATGTTGAACCGCCGCCCACCGTTCAAATTTTCAATCAAGTATTCCAGGTAGGCCGTCAGCAGCAGGCTCTTTTCCCGAAGGGCGGACATGCCCACTTCGTCGAACATATCGAGGCTGACCTTGTGGGCGGCCATGCTCAGGATTTGGGCATTGCTGAGCTGCCAGCCCGCAGCGCCGAGCATGGGCTTGAAGCCTTTTTTCATCAAAAAGCGGCTCTCCTCGTCATGGCCCCACCAGCCAGCAAAGCGGATAAGCGGTTGGTCGTTGCCCCCGAGTTCTCGGGGCAGGCTGTGCTTTTCATGCACGAAAAGGCCGCTTGGGCCGCCGGGGCCGCTGTTCAAGTACTTGTAGCTGCACCAGCAGGCGAAGTCCACGCCCCAGTCGTGAAGGTGTAGCGGAAGATTTCCAGCGGCATGGGCTAAGTCGAAGCCAGCGTAGGCCCCCACGGCATGAGCGGCATCCGTGATTTTTTCTAGGTCAAAAAACTGCCCCGTGTAGTAGTTCACGCCGCTGAACATGACCACGGCCACCTCTTCGCCGTGCTGCGCAATGGTGGCCAGGATGTCCTCGGTGTGCAGGGTCTCCTCGCCGGGCCTTGGGGCCACTTCCACCACCGCCTCGGCGGGGTCGAAGCCGTGCCAGCGGGCCTGCGTTTCCATGGCGTACATATCGGAAGGGAAGGCTCCGGCCTCCATGATTATCTTGTAGCGCTGCTTCGTTGGGCGGTAAAACGAGGCCATAAGCAGGTGGAGGTTGGTCGTCAGGGTATTGGCCACTACCACCTCCGACTCCAGCGCCCCCACGAGGCGGGCGCTCTGTGGCTGTAGGAATTTGTGGTAGTGCATCCAGGGCATCTCCCCTTTGAAATGGCCTTCCACACCGTACTCCCTCCAGTGTTTCAGCTCCTTGCGCAGCGCCTTTTCGACGCCGTGCGGCTGCAGGCCGAGCGAGTTGCCGGTGAAGTAGAGGGCGTTCTTGCCATTGTGCTTTGGGAAGAAGAACCGCTGGCGGTATGGGCGAAGCGGGTCTGCTTTGTCGAGGGATTGGGCGTAGGCGAAGGTGGGTTGGAAGTTCATTAAAATGGACTGGGTATTCTTAGCTGTTTGCAGATATGGATGCAGAGTATTTTATTGATTGTTGGGTGTCTTGGTACGGCAACAGGTGGGGTATCTTGGTCTTTAGTATTGATGTAAATGGCGGGGAATGTTCAGAAAAGTGTGTCAAGTTAATTCGGATAAGAAATATAATTACCTATACCCAAAGGTCCTTCCCATACCGTTTTCCACATTTCAATGGC
>JALOMF010000265.1 GCA_025455635.1 Saprospiraceae bacterium
CATCGAATACCTCCTCGATAACCAGCTTATTTTCACAGAAATCAATGGGCGAATCGGCAAGGTGGACCTCGCCACGGGCGAGGTGAAAACGCTCCTGCAAATGCCCGAAGTGGCAAGGGAGATGCAGGCCGGGCTGCTCGGCCTGGCGCTGCACCCCGATTTTTTGCGGAGCAAAAAAATCTATGTCGCCTACACCTCCTACAAAGGGGATGCGCTCGTACTACGAATTGCGGAACTAACTTTGGACACGGATAGAGACACGCTCTTTTTTTCAAAAATCATTTTTGACGACATACCTGCCGCACCCACCGACATCGGCGGTCGGCTGCTGGCCACGCCGGACGGCTACCTCTTCCTGACGGTCGGGGACTTGGAGCAAACGGAACGGGCGCAGGACTTGAACTCCCTCAACGGCAAGATTTTACGCATCAATTTGGATGGAACGATTCCCGCCGACAACCCCTTTCCGGGCAGCCCAGTCTGGGCGCTGGGGCTGCGAAATTCGCAGGGATTGGCGGCGGCTTATGGTTCAGTCTTTTGCACAGAGCATGGCACGATGGACAACGACGAGTTGAACATGGTCGTTCGGAAGCATAATAATTTGGGTTGGCCACTGATTGCGGGAAATGTGAAAAACCTGGAAGAGGTTAGAGTTGCCTATCAAATCACGCACAACTCGCCCCTGAAAACTTGGACGCCCACCATTGCCCCGTGCGGCATGGCGTTTTATGACCACGACCGTTATCCGCATTTGAAAAGCTGTTTTTTGATGGCCAACCTATTTGACCAAAGTCTAAAAGCTGTGCGCTACGACAGCAGCAATGTAGCGGCAACAGAGGAGTTTGATTTGGTGAATGAAACAGCGGGGAGGTTGCGGGATGTGGCCGTTGCGCCTGATGGGCGAATTTTCGTAAGCACTTCAAATTCAGATAAATATGGGGCGCAACCATCGGGAAGCGACCGGATTTTGGAAGTGATTCCAAACCAAGATTTGACAAATCATCCAACTACCGAAATGTCCACCGTAAGCCGTCCACCGTACACCGTCCTAAAACTCGACTCCACCACGCTCGAAGTCCGCATCCTGACCACGGGCCTCGTCCACCCCTGGGACATGACCTGGGGCTTCGACAACCGAATTTGGTTCACCGAAAATGGCGGATGGGTGAAGCGCCTCGACCCCGCCACGGGCCAGCTCGACACGCTGTTGAAATTGGGCGATTGCCATACCTCGTGGGGCAATCCGGGCATCTACTCGTTGGCTTTTCACCCTGATTTTCCGAAGGAACCCTACCTTTTTGTCCACTATACCAACTCGCCGACGAACTCGAAACTGGTGCGCTTCCGCTATGATTTCATGAAGGACGAACTGGTGGACAGCCTTTCCATCATCCCCCGCATCATCGCCAACGAAAGCCACAATGGCAGCCGCATGGTTTTCACGCCGGATAGAAAAATGTTCTTCGCCATGGGCGAAGCCTATACGCCGGAACTGGCGCAAGACCTGAACGGCATCAACGGGAAAATCCTGCGGCTGAACCTCGACGGCTCGGTGCCTGCCGACAACCCCTACCCCGGCTCGCTCATCTGGAGCTACGGCCACCGCAACCCGCAGGGGCTGGCCCTCCTGCCCAACGGCACGCTCTGGAGCAGCGAGCACGGCGCCAACAACGACGACGAGCTGAACATCATCCTGAAAGGCCGGAACTACGGCTGGCCCAAGGTTCAGGGCAAATGCGACCTCCGCTCTGAACAGCGTTTTTGCGAAGCAAACCAAGTGGTGGAACCCGCCATCGCTTGGACGCCGACCGTGGCACCCTGCGCCCTCGAATACTACGACCACCCGGCCATACCCGAATGGCGCAACTCGCTGATGCAGGTCTTTTTGAAAAAGGGAAAAGGCAAACTCGGCCAGCGCATGACCGTGTTCAAATTGGACGGGTCAGGCCAGCGCATTACAGCGCAGCAGGACTTTTTCAACAACACCTTCGGGCGGCTGCGGGACGTGCTCATTGCGCCGGATGGGCGCATCTTCCTTTGCACCTCCAACATGGAAATCAGCGGGAACGGGAAAAAGGCAATTAGGCCGGGGGATGACAAGATAATCGAGGTGCGGGCAATTTCACGCTAACTTAACCCCCACTACATGCCCGCTTAAACTGCGCGAATGACCTTCGCCGGAAAACTTGTTTTATGAAAAAAAATTTACTTGTTTTCCTACCAATCTTCTTGGCAAACCTCGCTTTTGGCCAATGGGTGGACAGCGTCCGCATCCAGTTGACCGGACTTGACGGCGGCGTGGAAGTCTCCACCGACGACGCCGAGCAAATCAACAACGAAATAGACAAACTCTACGACGATGACCTGGACATGGGCTGGGAGGGCGACGAATTCAACGTCGTTTCCACGGGCCTGCGCTACCGGGGCGTGAACGTGCCCAAGGGCGCTACCATTGACTCCGCCTTCATCGAAATGTGGGCACACGAGGACGAGGGCGACCTTGCCATCATTACCATCTACGCCGAGGCTTCCGACAACCCCGTAACCTACAACGAGACCGACCTGATTTCCGACCGCCCACGGACAACGGCCAATGTGGTCTGGAACTGTGACGAAGAATGGACGATTTGGGAACAGTACCGCACACCCGACCTCAAGGCACTCGTGCAGGAGGTGGTGGACCGTGACGGCTGGCAGCAGGGCAACGCCATGGCCTTCTACCTCACTGGCCAAGACCAAGGCGCCAGCGACGACGACAATGCCCGTGACTTCGAGGGCTTCGAGAACGTGGCCGACCCAGAAGACGGCGGCGATGGCCTGCACCACCCGGAGCGAATTTCCAAGCTGGTCATCTACTTTTCTGGCGTAAGCCCGGTGAAGGAACGCAGCGTGGTGGCCAATATGAAGGTGACGCCCAACCCAGCGGCTGGTGGCTATATGCGGGTTGCCCTCGATGCTTTCCAAGGTGAGGACGTAATCTTGAAGCTCACCGACCTGAGCGGCAAAACCGTGCGCACTTGGAAGCGGGAAAACCTTCAGGAAGTTTCCCTGAAATTGGATTTGGACGCCATGCCGGGCATTTACGCCCTCGAAGTGGTATCCGCCAACAAAGTGGGCGTGGCAAAGGTGGTGGTGCAGTAGTCCCTGCTCATCTCAATCTTCAACCAACGTCGGCGGGGCATGTCAACCCCGCCGACGTTTATGTATCATGCAATGAAGTTAGCGACATTAAACGGCCTGTATATTATTCTATTTATTGCTTTTTTTTCAACACAAATACAGGCACAAAACAATTATTTTATTCATGGCAAAATATGGGATGCTGACACTAAAATCACGCTGATCGGCGCAACGGTGCAAGTGCCCGGAACGCCCGTCGCTGCCGTGTCGGACGTGAATGGGGAATATGTTTTGGAAAATATTTCAATTAAAAACGGGCGCATTATTGTCTCCTATATTGGCTATGAAACCGACACGCTTTTATTTGCTTTTTCAAATGAGCGCTTATTGGAAAAAGATATTTATTTAAAACCCGCTGCCACGCTGATGAAAACCGTGGAAGTGACGGCGCAGTTGGAAGGGCAAATGAAGGCCAACCGGGAGCAGCAGGTGGCCTCCAATATCAAGAACGTGGTGGCGGCAGAGCAGATGGTGAAATTCCCCGACCTGAACGCCGCCGAGAGCATCGGCAGGATACCGGGCATCACCTTGCAACGCGACCAAGGCGAGGGGCGCTTCGTGCAGTTGCGGGGAACGCCGCCGCAGCTTTCCAATTTTAGCGTGAACGGCGAACAGATTCCAAGCCCGGAGGGCGATGTGCGCTATGTCGGCTTGGACGTGGTTTCGATTGACCAATTGGCCAGCATCGAAATCTCCAAGGCGCTGACCCCCGACCAGGACGGCGACGCCATCGGCGGCTCGGTGAACCTGAACACCAAAACGGCCAAGGACACCATCCCTGAAATCCATTTTTCGCTCGCCAGCGGCTACAACCAATTGGCCGGGAAGCCGCTGTACAATCTGCAATTTGCTTTCGGCCAACGGGTGCGCAAGTTCGGTTTTTACCTCAATGCCTCCCACCTCGACGACCGCCGGGCCTCGCACGACATGCAGTTCAATTTCAACGAGTCCCGGTTCGGCGGCGACACGACCTTCCAACTCCACTACGACGAGGTGCAGCTCCGGCATTATGACATCCACCGGGAACGGACGGGTCTGAGCGGCACTTGGGATTGGAAATTCAATGAACGCAATTCTCTGTATATCAATACGTTATACAACCGCTACTCCGACAGCGAGCTGCGCCGACGGGTGCGCTACGACATCGGGAGCGGCTTTATCCTGAGCGAGACCTCCTCGCGGGAAGCCCAGATTCTGCGTGACCTGAAAGACCGCCAAAAAATACAGACCATCGCCAACGCCAACCTCGGCGGCAAGCACCAGTTCGGTTTTTTTACCCTTGACTACCTCCTGAGCTATTCCCACGCCAAGGAAGACGTGCCCGACCGCATGGACATCAATTTCCAGAACGACCTCGTTAACTTGGAGCTTGACCTCTCGGAAGCGAACTGGCCCCGCATCAATTTCCCTAGGGACAAGGACTCGACCACTGTCTCCAATTCGCTCGATTATGAATTTGACGAGATGTTGCTGCAAAGCTCCCGCACCGAAGACCGCAACCTGACCGCCCGTTTCAACCTAGAAAAAAGCTATGGGCGGGGCAACTGGCAGGGCAGCGTGAAACTGGGCGCCAAGGCAAGGCTGAAGAACAAGGAGCGGGACAACCAGGCACGGGTCTGGCACAAATACTACCAACTTTTTGCGGTGAACAGCCCCTTCGACAGCGTGCGGCAGATTTACACGAGCGTGGGGCCGGAGCTGAGTTTGGCCAGTGTTTCCGGCGGTTTTGAGGAAACGAACCTGCTCAATCGCAACTATCAACTCGGCGACACGCCCGACCCTGAAAAGAGCCGAGAGTTCTTTGATTTTTACTTCCAGAACTTCAAATTGCAGGAGAGCGACACGAAGGAGGAATCGTTTTCGGAGGACTACGTGGCGGACGAGGACATCTATGCTGCCTACCTCATGGCTACCCAGCATTGGGGCCGGGCCATGCTGCTCGCTGGGCTTCGCTACGAGCGCACGGACATCAACTACCGGGGCTTCGACGTGCAGTTCAGGGAGTTTTCGGATGCCTTTGAGCGGCTCGACACGTTGCGGAGCAAGAAAAGCTATGGGTTCCTGCTGCCGCAATTCCATTTCAAATATGCCTTGAACGACCGTGCCAACCTGCGCTCGGCGCTTACTTGGACTTATTCACGTCCCAATTTCGAGGATATTTTGCCCTACCGCCAGTCGGAATTGGACAGCCGTCAAATCACGCTCGGCAACCCCGATTTGCGCTTCGCAAAAGCCGTCAACGCCGATATTTTGGCGGAAAAATACATGGAGCGGGGCGGGCTGCTTTCGGGCGGCGTTTTTTACAAGAACATTGAGGACTTTGTCTATTATTTCGAGCAGCGAACCTTTGTGGAGAACATCAGCCGGCCCGGTTGGTACTTCGTGACGACGGCGCAGAACGGCATCCGGGCGCAGGTGCTGGGCGCAGAAATCAGTTGGAACCAGCAGTTTTTCAGGCTGCCGGGCATCTGGCAGCATTTCGGGGTGTATTTCAACTATACCTACACTTGGTCGGAGGCCACCGTGCGCCGCAACAACAAAAACGAGCGCATCAACCTGCCCGGCCAGTCGCCCCATGCGGCCAACCTGGCGCTGTTTTTTGACTCGAAAAAACTCTACGCCAAGGTGTCGGCGAACTTCAACGACGCTTTTTTGACGGAACTGGGCATCAAACCAACTTGGGATATTTATTACGAGCGAAACCTGCACCTCGATTTCAACCTGAACTACCACCTGACGAAGAACTTCCAGTTTTACCTGACGGCGGTCAACCTGACGAACACGCCGCTGAAGCACTACCTTGGCGTCAGCAGCCGGGTGAAGAAACAGGAATTTTATTCGTGGTGGGGAAGGGTGGGGGTTCGGTTGAATATTTAATTGATTGGGCTCAGGAACTAAGCCTGAGACAAGGCTGCCTGTTGTTGTCGAGCGAAGGGTGAAATAAACCCAAGAATGACATCAGTTGGTGCAACACCTTTGGCAATCAGTTCTTCTTTGACGCGTATATCAGTCCAATTTTGTT
>JALOMF010000266.1 GCA_025455635.1 Saprospiraceae bacterium
CACCGTCCCGCTCCGATTGGGCCAGCAACTGCGAGCTTTCCTCGATTTTCTTCACGGCCCGGTTGTAGGCATCCACGAGGTCGCCGATTTCATCTTTGCGTTTCCAGACCAAGGGTGCGTTGTTGCCGAGCCGAAGGCGCTGGAGGCTCTCGCTGAGGGTGGTTAGCCCCCTCGTGATGGAATTGGAAATGACGATGGCCATACCTCCCGCTATGAGCAGCAGGAAGACGTAAACATTGAGCAGGGTGCTCATGAAATCGGTCACTTCACTGCGCAACTCCCGGTGCTGTGCGTAGTACGGTATGCCCATGTAGGCGAGGGTCTTGCCTTCGGTGTCCTTGAGTTTCAGGTAGGCAGCGGTGTAGTGCAGCCCCCCTATGCTCTCGTCTTGGTCCACCCGGTCGTAGCCGATATTGTGCAGGTGCTGGAAGGCGTATGCCCCCATTTTGTTGGACACGAGGCCGCCCTTGAAGATGTCCTCCTCGGAGCTGGTGATGAGGTTGCCCTTCAGGTCGTAGATGTTGACGTCGAGGCGGTGCACCTCCGACACGAGCGGGATGAGCGACGAGAGCGAGAAGGCATCCAGTTCTTCTTGCTCGCCGACCATTAGTTCTTCCCGCTGTTTTTCCAGTTGTATTTTGAATTCCCTGCGGTTGTAAGCGGATTCATTATGGCTCTTGCGTTGCTCTTTCTCCCACTCCCGCTGGCGTTCTTTGTGCCAAGCCTTGATTTCATAATTCACACTGGCCAGCGCCGAGGTCACCTTGCGCTCTAGCCGCCCCTTGTGGTATTCGTTGGACGACTTCTGGAAGTACCAAACGGTGACGAAGCCAATGCCAAGGAACGAAAACAGTACCATGCCGATGACCCAGAACTGGAACTGGTTGCGGAGCGAAGGCTTTTTTGTTTTGAAAAAATTGAGCGGCCCTGGCAGTGCGTTTGTTGCGTAATTGATGGCCCCGAACAGCAAAATGGCAATCGTCAGCATGGAAAAGACGTAGGAAAACAAGGACAAAGGCTTGATATAGCCCCCAGTCTCCCGCCCGATGATGATGGCAATGTCATTGGGGGCATGATAAAGCAGCTCTGAGCGCTTGGAGGATTGGTTCACCACCACTGTTTGCCCAACGGGGGGCAGGGGGTCCACCAGCAGTTTGTTGTAGGTCCGGTTACGGTCTTCTACGAGGGTATCATTTTGGTAAATGCCGTAGTCGTAGTTGTCAAGCTCGGTCAGGTTCTTGTACTTTTTGTCCAGCAACATCTCGGTATAAACCTTGGATGGCGTGGAAAACGAACGCTTGAAGACGATGAATATCGTCAGCGGCTTGCTGGTGCGCAGGTCGAGCCGGAGCAGGTAGCCGGGGTCTTTCGTTTTTTCGGAGCGGAACCGCAAGATGGGGTTCTTGGTTGCCAGCCCTTGCATGAAATGGCTTTCCATCTCCCCAAAGGTCACGTCCTGCTCGGTGAAGGCTATCTCGCCGCTCTCCCGGTTGAAGCCTGACAGCGTGAACTTGTAGTTGTGCAGTAGGTACTTGTTGGTGCTGAACTGGGCGTCGAGCACGTCCCGTGCCTCGTCTTTTGGGATTAACTCATCCTTGTAATAATTGGTGAGCAGGCTCCACATGTAGAGCGAGGAGTCAGAGAGCAGCAACTCCCCGATTTGCAAAATAGCCTCCTCAGCATCTTTATCTTGGTAGGTAGTGAGCGACTTGGCGTAAGCCTCCCGCCGCACGTAGTCCTTGTCGTTGTTGTATTTGTACAAAAGCAAGGCCGTCAGGCAAGAGAACATCATCAGCCAAACCACCAGCCACTGAAGCGACAGGCTGCGCTCTTCCACAAAAAACTCGAACACGATGAGGTAGGACAGCGCCGCCAACAGGAAGTAAGCGACCGGTAGCTGCAAGTCGCCGTACACCACCACGGGGATAGAAGCTACCAACGATACCATCACCGCCGCCAGACGCCCGTACTTGGGCAGCCCCACCTTGAAAATGGCCTGCATCATCCGGTGGCTGAACAGGAAGAAAGCCAGCAGCAACAGCACCACGCCCACCATCGCCAATACGCTTTGCGAGTTCAGGTTGAACACATTCTCAAAGTCAAACACGATGGACGAATCCAAGATGATGGACTTGAAAATGCTGCAAACCATGAGCATCGCCAGGTTCACGCTGAAGAAATTGAGCGCCGTGAGGCCAAACCTGACCACCAGCGAAGGGTGCGAGAACTCCTTGACCTGGAACTCCCGGTTGAAAAAAACCATCATCCACACCAGCAGGATGATGTTGATGAGCAGCTCGCCCAGCGAGTTTACCCCCTCCAGAATCGGGTCGGTGAACACCTTGGAAAAGGTCTGGAACGTGGCGAAATGCTGCGAAAAGCCAAATTGGATGGTCAGGTACCTGATGAACACCACGGATGCCAGCACGAAGGCCGCACCCACCCAAGGCATGTAGCGGTTGACCAGCATTACGGCCAGGTCGTTGATGAGCACACCGATGCTGATGAAGCCCAGCACGTAGATGAAGAACACCAAAAGAAGGTTGATTCGGTCCTTGGCCGGGCCTGTGGCGTCTAGCCAAGCCAGCTCCTTCCCGTCCATGTTTTTTATGGCAAACTTGTCCCCTGATTCTTTCAGGAAAACATCGGGCGGAATCGGGAAGTCGTCCGTGAGGAACTCACTTTTCAGGTAGTCGCTAATCCTCGAAAACTCCCGTTTGATGGGAATCATCGCCAGTGCCGTCACTTCGTTGTTCAGGCTTTTTTTTATCAGCTCAAAATAACCGTTTGGAAGCCTAAGCAGGCGGTTTCCATCTTGCTGTTTTAGCAGTTCGGCGGCCTGTTCGGGTGAGAGGTAGGCCCGGTTGTTGAGCCAGTACACCAAGGAATCCTTCAGGTAGAGGCGGATATTGTAGGGCTTCTTGGTAAGGCCGAGCAAGTGGTCAAGGTCAGCCTTCTGCTGGGAAGTGGGCAGAAGCTCCACACCACGCAACTGCCTGAAAATGAAGCCAGTATCAGAAAGTATGGAAAACACCTCCGACTCTTTCTTGTGAAGGCTGCGCTCGATGCGGTGCGCATAATTTTCGAGGTGGTCTTCTTTCGAGATGCCTATGTCAAAGGCTGTACCCAAGCCAAAGAAAAGCAGGATGGCAGCAATGGCATAATAAGTTCGCTTTTTCATGGTCAGCTTTTTGTCCAACCCAAGGCGGTCGGATTGCCGTGTCTTTCTCTCCTAAAAACCAATGGGAATCGTTTGGCAGGTAGTTCTTTGCTGTCAAAACCAATGCAACCGGCGCAAATTTAAGGGTATTTTACATATAATAAAATTTTTCGCAAAACACCGCCTGGATGTCCATTGCACAGCAAAAATTTAGCCGAAATGGCCAAAGGAGCGGGTAATGCACTTGCCAGAAGTATTTTTAATGAAAAAGCCACGAACCACAGGGGATTCCACAAGCTAAAATCGTGGAATCCCCTGCGGTTCGTGGCTTATTGTTAAGCTGATGCAGCTCCTAAAACCCGCCAAAATGCACCTTACTGCACCACCAGCTTCCCGCTCGCAAGCGGCTTTCCTTTTTGTGAAAAACGGTAGAAATACACCCCGCCTTTCAATCCGTCCAATTTCAGGGCGGTACGCTGCCGCACACCGGGCCGCTTGGCCACCACCCTGCCCTCCGTGTCCAGCAGTTCAAAATCACAGTCCATCGGGGCGCTGATTTCGGCCCGCAGCAGGGCATCTTTCGGTGCGGGGTTGGGGTAAATTTTTGCCGAAAAACCACTGGCCAGCGCCGTCGTTGCCGAAGGCGGCAGCTCCGAGAGCTTGAAGTCCCAGATGCCCCGCCCGTAGGTGCCGAAGCGCACGATGTCGTCCGAGCCATCCGGTAGGTCAACGTACTCCACGCAGGTGTACCATTGCAGCGGCGTCTGTGCGCCAATCAACGGGAACCACTCGTTTTCCGCTACCACGTACACGAACGGCCCAATGGCGGTGGCCGCAAACAGCAGCGTCTCGTCGGGGTTGGCCACTACCTCCTGCACGAGGGTGGGTGGCAGCCCGTTCGACATTTGCACGAAGGTCTGGCCGCCGTCCACCGACTTGAACACGGGCGGGTTGGAGTAGCCACTGCCCGAAATCCAGACCACGTTCGGGTCTTGCTTGGAGGCCACGATGCAGGCCGTGTAAATCCAGTCCACGGTCGGGCCAGCGAAGCCCTGCGATTTTTGCCAAGTGGAGCCAGCGTCCGTAGAGCGGAAGAACGTGCCGTCATCGGTGCTCACGAAGAGCCGGTCAGGGTCGGCCTCCGATTGCTCGATGGCCGAAATGCGCCCCCCACCCGTGTTCGAGTTTTGCTGAAAATCATAGTCGAACTGGTCGGCCACGATGTCGTAGGGCGCATTGGAGTTTGCGGAGAGCGTGATGAGGTGCGAGCCGCCCTCATTCTCGTTGATGCTGCCGCCTGCCACGAAGATGGAGTTGCCATTTGCGTAAGCGGAAGGCGCCGTAGGCACAATCCAGTTCACGGCAGGCACGTCGCCATCGGGCAGGTTCCAGTTGGAGTCGCCCCAAGGCGTGGGCAGGTTCAGCGCATCCCGGTAGTAGCTGAAGTCGCCGCCGGGGTACTGCACCCAGAGGCTTTTGTAGTTGTTGGTGAGCTGCATCATGCCATAGTCGCCGCTCCACTGCTGGGCAAAAAGGCTAGGGCCAGGCTCGTCGGCGCTTGTGGTCCATTGCCATCCTTGGTCCTGCGAGCCAGCGTAGATGTACTCAGGGTGCGCCGGGTTGGTCACCACGTCGTAGTACTGGCTGATGTTGAGGCCGAGCACACCGATGTTTTGCGTGGTCACCATCTCGTCGTAGCTGATGTGCAGGCCGCCGTGGTTGGCGATGAGGAAAAACGGTGTGCCGTCCGACTTGCGGAACGCCTTTAAATCCATCATGTCGGCGTGTAGCAGGTCGGTGTCGGCGTAGTATTCCCACCAGTCGTTCACGAGGTCCCACGAGGCACCACCGTCGGCGCTCCAGTGGCAGTTCACGCCGCCCATGTAAAGCCTATCGGGGTCGAATGGCGAGCAAATCATGCCCACCTGCCAAGCCGTCTCCTCGGTGATGCCCTGCTGCGCCCAGCTTTGCCCGCCGTCGCTGGACTTGAACACGTCGGTGCTGTTTACCAAGGCGTAAAAAACTGGCTCGCCATTGCCCATCATGCTGCCCGAAAGCTGGGTTTCGGTATTGGTGGGCAGGCCGCTGACGCTGGCATGTAGCGGCAAGCTGTCGGTCTCCACCCGGTACATTTCCTGCCCCCGGTCGAGGAGGTAAATATTGTCGGTGCCAAGCGGCTGCCAGAGCGAGGTCTGGTTGGCTTCGCCGTGGTCAAATGCTTTGATGCGGGTAAAACTAGCGCCGTTGTCGGTGGAGCGGTAGAGCCAGATGCGGGCGGCCCAAGGCGCATCGTCCCAAGTCTGAACGAGGTAGTAGAGCGTGTTCGGGTCGCTTTGGAGTGCCACCAATTGCATGGGGGTGCCCCAGCCGTCGTAAAAATCGGGGGAGAAACTGGCGGCCTGCCAAGTAAGCCCCTCGTCGTCGGAGTAGTGCAGGATTTTGCCGTCCGGTGCGATGATTCGCACGCCGTTCGAGGCCGTGGGCTGCACTTTTATCAGGCGGGGGTTGAAGCGGCGGTCGTCGTTGAGCACTTCCCAGCCCTCGTTGTTGGTGCCGCCCCGCCACACCGAGCCGCCGTCCGAGAGGGCATAGATTTTATCGGTTGGCGCATGATAGTCCACCGTGCGCAGGCTGCCTGCTTGGTTGGAACTGCCCCGCTCCGACCACTCGCCCATCACCGTGCTGTCGGCGAAGTACTCGATGGCACGGTCGCCGCCGAGCAATCCCGCCTTCAGTTCCCGCAGGGAGCGCATGCTTTGGCGGTCAAGCTCCCGCCAGTTGACGCCGGGAGCGGCCTTGTGCAGCAGCTCGACCCATGCTTCCCGGCGGGCTTGGCCGTCCTCGTCCTCCGACTGGTCGGTGCGGTACACGGGGCCGTTGGTGGGTGGCGGGAAGTTGGCTGCGGTGGTTTTTACCTTGTTTTTTTGAAAAAAAACATAGCCAAAGCCCAACAGGGCAAGGCAAGCAACAGGGAGGAGTATGGCTTTCAATTTCATGATTCGATTTTGATGGCAATGCTAGTGAAAACTTTGGA
>JALOMF010000267.1 GCA_025455635.1 Saprospiraceae bacterium
AAGGCAAGGACTACCAGAATATGATCAGTGAATCAATTACAAACGTCTAAAAAACCGATCACACGGCCGACAACCGGCAGGGCGTCTATCTGCTGCGGGTGCTGGCCCCCGAAGGCGTGTGGCAGCATAAATTGGTGAAAAAATAGGCCGACAATAGCTCAAAATCCCCCCAAGTCTCGGTTCTTTGCCCAAAATTTGAACAGCCAAAACATGAACACAGCGTTTTTCAAGAAAATAGCCGACGCCAAATGGTTTCAGCAGTTCATCATTGCCACCATCCTATTGGCGGGCATCGTGGTGGGCATCGAGACCTACCAAGACGGCGTGTCGGACTGGCTGCCCATGCTGCACGTGGTGGATTACCTGATTTTGCTGGTGTTCACGTTGGAGGTGGCCATCAAAATCATGGCGGAGGGCAAGCACCCCGCCAATTATTTCCGTGACCCTTGGAATGTCTTCGACTTCCTCATCGTGCTGGTTTGCTGGCTTCCGGTCTTTATGCCGCAGATGGACACGGCCTTTGTGGCGGTGTTCCGTTTGGCCCGGATACTGCGGGTGATGCGCTTGGTATCCGCCCTGCCGCAGCTCCGCATGTTGGTGGACGCACTGCTGAAAAGTATCCCTTCGATGGGCTATGTGGGCATACTTTTGTTTCTTTTGTTCTATATTTACGGGGCGATGGGGGTCTTTCTTTTTGGCAAAAACGACCCCGTGCATTTTGGCAACCTGCACACGGCGCTGCTCACGCTGTTCCAAATCGTGACGCTGGAGGGCTGGGCCGACATCATGTACGTCAATATTTTCGGCTGCGACCACCCGCAGTGGGGTACCGAGGGCTGTACCAGCCCAGAGCCGCATACGGTCGGCGGGGCGCTTTACTTCATCTCGTTCGTGCTAATTGGCACGATGGTGGTGCTGAACCTCTTCATCGGCGTCATCATGAACAGCATGGACGAGGTGCGCAAGGAGCAGGCCTACGAGGAGCGAATCGCCCGGAAACAAAGCGGTATCGGCCTCTTGGAGGACGACATCGCCGAGATTCACGACCAATTGAACGCAATCAAGGAACGCTTGGACAATATCACACAGCGGGTAAAACGGTAGTTGTGTTTTTTTTGCAGCACCGCAATCCGCAATCCAAAATCCGCAATCCGAATTCGAATGCTTCAATCCATCATTTTTATTATCGTTACCGTAGCGGCATTTTATTTTGCTGGCCGCAATTTTTTGAAGATACGCCGGAACATCCTTTTGGGAAAGGACGTCCCCGACGCCAGCACGTCCGTTGATGCGGGCCAGCGCTGGCGCAATGTGCTGCTCATCGCCTTTGGCCAGAAGAAGATGTTCGCTAGGCCCATCGCTGCCATCATGCACTTCTTCATCTACGGCGCTTTTTTGCTCACGCAAATCGAGCTGCTCGAAATCCTGGTGGACGGCTTCACGGGCAGCCACCGGGTGTTCAGTGGGGCATTGGGCGGGTTTTACACTTTCCTCATCAGTTTTATTGAAATAATGAGCGTGCTGGCCTTCGTGGCCACGGTGGTCTTCTTGGCCCGCCGCAACCTGCTGCGCCTCCCTCGCTTCCACAAGGCCGAGATGAAAGGCTGGCCCACCAAGGACGCCAACCTGATTTTGCTCGGCGAAATCCTGCTGCTGACGGGCATTTTCAGCATGAACGGCGCCGACACGGTGCTACAAGGCATGGGTGCCGAGCATTATCCGCAAGCGGGGCCGTTTGCGGTGAGCAGCTACCTCGGCCCGGCCTTGTTCGGTGGTATGAGCGAAGGGGCGCTGGTGGCCATTGAGCGTTTTGGCTGGTGGCTGCACGCACTCACGGTGTTCGGTTTCATGGTTTATTTGGCTTACAGCAAGCACTTGCACATCTTCTTGGCCTTCCCAAACACCTATTTTGCCCGTACCAATTCCCGTGGCGAAATGGAGAACATGCCCGACATCCAGCGGGAAGTGGCCTCGATGATGAACCCAGAGGCCGCACCGACCGAAGCCCAGCCTGAAGGCGAGTTGTCATTTGGGGCAAACGACGTGACCAAGCTCCGCTGGCAAGACCTGCTGGCGGCCTATACCTGCACCGAGTGCGGGCGCTGCACCAGCGTTTGCCCAGCCAATATTACTGGTAAAAAACTAAGCCCCCGCAAAATCATGATGGACGTGCGTGACCGCTGCGAGGAGGTGGGCCGCACGATGGACGCCCAGAAGTCCGCCACCCCGATTGACGATGGCAAGTCGCTGTTTGACTACATCACGAGGGAGGAGATACACGCCTGCACCACCTGCAATGCCTGCGTGGAAGCCTGCCCCGTTTTGATAAACCCCTTGGACATCATCCTGCAACTGCGCCGCCACGAAATCCTGATGGAAAGCGCCGGGCCGAGCGATTGGCTCCCGCTTTTCAACAGCCTCGAAAACAGCCAAGCGGCTTGGGCAGTGAGCACGGAGCGGGATGCGTGGAAGCATTTTTAGTTGGCAGTTAGACAGTTGGCAGTTGGCAGTCAGTTCGCTGTCTAATCAGTTCGACTGTCAGTACCGATTTAGCAGCCCCAGACTGCCAACTGCCGACTGTCTAACTGCCAACTTTAACTACCCCCTTTTCAATTTGAGAACCATGACAAAATTGCTCTTTACATTTTGCTTGACCTTGGCCTTGCTGCCTGTTTTTGCGCAGCAAGATTTCTATGTGGTGGACTCGTTGTATTGCCACGCCCACAACGGTGGGGTGGCCACACCGACCGAGCGGCAGTATAACCTGGCCTTTTTGACAACAGGTGAAGTGCTCGAAAGCCGCCGTGAAAAGTACCTGCCTTGGCTAGGCCAATGGCGGAACTCGGCGCACCTGAGCTACTCCTACAACAGCCAAAACGTGCTCGTGCAGCTGGTGGAGCAAAGCTGGGATACGCTGCAAAACGCTTGGGTCAACTTGAAAATGACGGAATATACCCCGAACCAAAACGGCGACTACACGCAGGAGCTGAACAAGGTATGGGACGGGCAGGCTTGGCAAAACCAAGACCGCATCAATTCTGTTTTTGGGTCAAACGGCTATATCGAGACGCTGACCCAACAGCTTTGGGAGAATGGAGCTTGGCGCAACAACCTGCGCATCATTTATGCCACCAACCCAAACGGCGATTTTGTGCTGACGAAATTTCAGCTTTGGAATGTGGCCACCAACAGTTTTTACGACGTGAACCGCCAGACCTATTTTTATGACATGGACTTCCCGGAGCGGGAAATCAGGCAGGTGACGGAGGTGTTTGACCAAGCGACCTTGCAATGGGCCAACAGCAGCCGGATTGACATATCGTATGACAGCCAAGGCAACCCGACGGAACAGACCTCGCAGTTGTGGGTGACCCAAGACTCGGTCTGGTCGAATTCGAACCGCATCGTTCAGAATTTTAGCGCTTCGAACTTGGTGACCCTGCGCACGGAGTTTGTCTGGAACGGGTCGCAATGGGTCAATTTTTTCCAAGTGAACAACGTCTATGACGCCGAGGACAACCTAACGAGGTTCGAGGTGTCGCAGTGGGACGTGAACCAATGGGTTTTGCTGACTAGCTGCGATTTTTATCCCCGATTCCACCACGAGGTCTTAGCGGCAAACGAGCCGCTGACCGTGCCCTGCGCCTGGCCGAACCCCTACCGACTGGGGACGCCCGTGCAGTGCCCCCATTTCGCCGAAGGCGGTGCAAAGCTGTTGGCCGTGTATGATTTTTCAGGTCAGTTGCAGCATCTGCAAAATATTGAAAACCAGTCAGTTGTGGAACTGAACGCCGACTTGCCAGCGGGGCTTTACCTCGTGAAAATCAATGGTGAGGGCGGTCGTTTTGCTCCGCAAAAACTGATGATAATAAAATGATTGTGCGGCTTAGGTGACAGCTCAAAAGGGCCACCAAAGCCGGCAGCCAACCAAGTTCAGCGCAGCCCTTTTGAGGCGTCGCCTTCGCTTGGCAGGCTCCAACATCCAGTATCAAACATCGAGCATGAATATCAAAACAATGGCCGAACTGGCCGCAGAGGGGCGCACCCCGGAGGTGCTTTTTTGGGTGGGCTGTGCAGGCAGCTTCGACGACCGTGCGCAGCGGGTGACAGTGGCATTTGCGAAGCTGCTCCAGCAAGCTGGCGTCGAGTTCGGCATACTCGGCCAAGAGGAGGCCTGCACGGGCGACCCGGCCCGGCGGGCGGGCAATGAGTTCCTGTTCCAAATGCTGGCGCAGCAAAACGTGGCCATGCTGAACATGTACGAGGTGAAGCGCATCGTGACGGCTTGCCCGCACTGTTTCAACACCTTGAAAAATGACTATCCGGCGCTCGGCGGCAATTACGAGGTGGTTCACCACACGCAGTTTTTGCAGCAGCTTTTGGCCGAAGGCCGCCTGAAAGTGGAAGGCGGGAGTTTCAAGGGAAAGAAAATCACCTACCACGATTCCTGCTATTTGGGCCGTGCGAACGGCGAGTACGAAGCTCCCCGCTCGGTGCTGCAAGCCCTCGAAGCCGACCTCGTGGAGATGAAGCGCTGCCGCACCAACGGCCTCTGCTGCGGTGCTGGTGGTGCCCAAATGTGGAAGGAAGACGAGCCTGGCGAAAAGCGCATCAACATGGAACGTACCGAGGAAGCCTTGGCCACTGGCGCCGAAATCGTGGCCGTGAACTGCCCCTTCTGCATGACCATGATGAGCGATGGGGTGAAGGCCAAGGAGCAGCAGGAACGGGTGATGGTGTTTGATTTGGCGGAGCTGATATTGAATAATAAAGTGTCTTGAAAACGCTTATATTTGTAGCAATTAAATCAAAATGTCATGGGAAATATATCTGTTCAGGTTATTGATGAAAAAAATTACCAGATGGTATTGTCTGTTTTAAAGGTCTTTGCTGACAATAATATTATCCGAATCTTGCAAGATGAGGATGAAGCATCTATAGCGTTGCCGGGTGCTCCTTTGACGGATGAAGCGTGGTTGCAGTATTTTGAGAAAGCCGAATCAGAACCAGTAATAACCGGGGAAGAAATGAAAGCTTTTTTTAAATATTTAAAAGTGAGAGCGAAGACGAGGACGGCAGCCTAAGTTCTAAAATAGAACCCTATGACAATCCTGTTCAGACCAAAATTTGTAAGGGATTTAACAACTATACTCGAATATATTGAAGGGCATTCTTCAATGGCTGCTGAAGATTTTTTGGAGGGGTTGGAAGCGATGGTTTATGAAAAAATTCCGAAACAGCCGTTTCTCTATCAAGAATTTTCAAAAATGCTATCGGTTGGTAAAATTTATAGAAGGGCTACATAAAATAAAAATTGGTTTATAGTTTATAAAGTTGAACCAACTCAATTAACTTATATAACCATGTTTCACTCAAGCCGGGATACTTCCAACATGCTTTTTGAATATTAACTTTAACCCAACGCCGCCCGATAAACCCCCTTGGAATAAGACCTTTTCATCAATCCCACAATATTTTCATACGCCGTTTTATCGCTCCAAAAATCAACGCCAGTCACGTCAATGATGAGGATGGGTACTTCTGTTTCCGATTTGAAGTAGTTGAAATAGGCATCTTGCAGCGATTGGAGGTAGTCCAGCCGGATGTTCTGCTCAAACTCACGGCCCCGCTTCTGGATATTGGCGTTGAGGTCGGCCACCGAGCGGTGGAGGTAAACCAGCAAGTCGGGCTTGGAGAAAGTGGCGTTCAGGGTGTGAAAAAGCCGCTGGAAGAGGCGGTATTCCTCGTCGTTGAGGTTGTTTTTGGCAAACAGCAGCGTCTTGATGAAAAAATAGTCGGAGACGACCAATTGCGGGAAAAGCTCCCGTTGCGACAGCGACTCCTGCAACTGCTTATGCCGCTCCGTCATAAAGAACAGCTCGACCGGGAAAGCGTAGCGGTCGGGGTTTTTGTAAAACTCCGGCAAGAACGGATTGTCGGTGAACTGCTCCAAGATGAGGCGGCAGTCGAAGTCCTCCATCAGCATGTTGCAGAGGGTGGTCTTGCCCGCCCCGATATTGCCCTCGATGGCGATAAAGCCATGCGGGAACGGGTTCGTTTCGGAAGCCTGGCGGTAAAATGCGGATACCGATTCTTTCATCGTGTCAGAGGTTTTTCAAGTTGAGCGGTTTCCGTTGCGTCGAGCATGACC
>JALOMF010000268.1 GCA_025455635.1 Saprospiraceae bacterium
ATCGGGTGGGCAGCCATCGTTCGCCAATGGCACCTTTGCGCCGGAGGGCGTCTGGTCAGACCTTTGGGATGGCGACTACCCCACCAACGGGATTTGGCAGTTACTTGCAATTGACGACCAACAAGGTTTCAACGGAACAATACTCGATTGGACCATCACCTTTGAACCGCTTTACCAAGTATTTTACGAATGGACGCCCGCCGATGGGTTGAGTTGTACCGACTGCCCAAACCCAATCGCCACACCCTCACAAACGACAACTTACACCGTAACAGCGTCCGACACCTACGGCTGCACCGTGCAGGATAGCATCACCATCACTGTCAAAGATGTGCTCGACGCCCCCAATGTCAACTGCACGGACGTGACCAACAATAGCATCACTTTCACGTGGCCGCCAGTTGCTGGCGCAACGATGGGCTACATGGTGAGCTTAAACGGTGGGCCAAACGTGTTGACGTTCAACACTTCGGAGGCGCTGACTGGCTTGGCACTGGACACCGAAGTGACCATTGAGGTTTTTGCAGTAGGGGAATGTGACGGTTTGGTCGGAACAGCCACCTGTTCTACCCCACCCTGCACCGCCCCCAATTTGATGATTTCGAGCATCAGCGGCGTAAGCTGCAACGGCGGCACTAATGGCAGCGTGACCTTGCTGGCCAGCGGAGGTGCAGGTGACTACACCTATACTTTCAACGGTGTTGACAACACAACGGGCGTGTTTTCCAATATTGCCGAAGGCACCTACACTGCCAGCGTAGTGGACTCTTGGAATTGCCCGAACACCCTACAAGTCGTAGTACCTGCACCACAAGCACTTGATATTCAACCGATTGTAACCACGCCAGTTAGCTGCAATGGATTCAGTGACGCCGAACTATCGGCACCGACGACCGGTGGAAACGGCGCCTACAGCTATGTTTGGAGCAACGGCCAAACGGGCATGGCAGCCACCAATTTTGCCGCAGGCACGCACACAGTCACAGTCACAGATGCCAATGGTTGCACTGCAAATGCCAGCATCACCCTTGACGAGCCAGTGCTCCTCACCCTTTCAACTGCGGTGGATGATGCCACCTGCTTCGGCCAAGCCACAGGCAGTGCCCAGGTTCTGATAGCTGGGGGCACTGCTGATTACGACATCAATTGGGATGCCGCAGCAGGCAATGCCTCAACAGCGACAGTCAACAACCTTGGCGCTGGCAACTATGCCGTGACCGTAACCGATGCCAACGGCTGCACAGCTTCGGCCGCTGCGGTTGTGGGGGAACCCAGCCAACTCACAGCGGCTGTTGACCCCACCGACCCTGCCTGCAACGGTGCCTCGACGGGCACAGCAACGGCAACGGCGAATGGCGGAACCACAGGTTACACCTTCGCTTGGAGCAACGGTGACACGGGCCCTTCGGCAGACCAACTACCAGCTGGCAATCACTCGGTTACTGTGACCGACGCTCAGGGTTGTACCGCTACGGCTACCACCACATTGGTCAATCCTCCCGGCATCAACCTTCAACTCACGCCCGTTGCAGCAGCATGTTTTGGTGAAAACAGCGGGAGCGTTGCCGCAGCTGCTTCGGGTGGCACTAGCCCCTTGACTTATCTCTGGAACAATGGCGCTACCAGCCCCAACTTGCCAAACCTCACCGCCGGGCAATACTGCCTGACCGTTACGGATGCAGGGGGATGCACTTCCACGGCTTGTGCGACCGTGGCACAACCGAGCAACTTGGCTTTGAACCTTGACCCGACAAATGCCAACTGCAATGGCGTCAATTCAGGTGAAATTGACTTGAGCATCAGCGGAGGAGTGGGGCCTTACCAGCATACTTGGAGCAATGGCTCCACAGACGAAGACCTAACAGGGCTGGCCGCCGATGCTTACGAGGTGACGGTCACGGATGCAAACGGCTGCACTGAAATTGCGCAAGCAGAACTGGTGGACAATGCAGCGCTGGCTTGTGTTTTTGAAAATGAACTTGTGAAATGCAAAGAGGAAGCCACGGGGTCGGCGAGGGCATTGCCAAGTGGCGGCGAGCTTCCCTACGGCTATCTCTGGTCAACCGGGCTTACTGGCAGCTCAATAAACAATGTGACGGCAGGCGATTACCTGCTAACAGTCACCGACGCCAACGGATGTTCGGCGGTGTTCGATACCCAAGTGGAAGAGCCGACCGACTCTTTGAAGGGTGTGCTTGAACTTGATTATGTTTCCTGCTACGGAGAGCGGGATGGTCGAATCGCTGTGATTGCCGTGGGTGGCACTGGCCCTTACCAATACAGCTTGGACAGCGCCCAGTTCAACGGGGCCACGGTTTACAACAACCTTGATTTTGGGCTATATGACCTTGTCATCCGTGATGCAAACGGTTGCCTTTGGGAGCAAAAACAGATTTACATCGGAGAGCCAAAAGAACTGCGGGTAAGCCTTGGCCCAGATACGACACTGAACTATGGAACTACCCTGCTGCTGAATCCTGCTATTTCCAATTTGACGAATCCGAGCGGGGCCGTTTTCCATTGGTTTTCCAACAATCCGCAAATGCAGGCTGTGGACACGACAAGCCGTGTCGGTGAGTTTTTGGTCATAAGCCCAACCAGCGTGACCTTCACCGTGGTGGATGAAAACGGGTGTACTGCCGAGGACCTCATCAATATTTTTGTGCGGGCAAACCGGGATGTGTTGGTGCCAACTGGCTTTGCGCCAAGTGCGGGCGGCAATTTGCTCAACGACCACCTGCACGTGCATGGCAATAGCGAAATGGTCAAGGAAATCACGCTTTTCAGGGTGTTTGACCGTTGGGGCGAGCTGGTTTACCAAGCAACCAATTTCGGCATCAATGCTGCTGATATTGGCTGGGATGGCAATTTCAAGGGCAAGGAAATGCCAGCTGGGGTTTACGCCTGGTATTTAGAAGTGGAGTATGTGGATGGTGAAAAGGCTAAGTACCGGGGTGAATCCACTTTGGTTCGTTAGTGGTTTTTCAAGCTTGATTCGATTAAATATTTTTATGCGGCTTAAAATTTTATTGCTTGTGTTGGGTACTACCGCTGCGAGGCTTGCTGCCCAAACTTCTCCAGCAGCTGGATTTCACATTGGAATACCCTTCATTCACGAGACCTTGAAAGAAGGGCGCAAGTACAAGCCTTATCAACTTTTGTTTTATTACAATTTCACGAACTTGTTGAAGGGCAAAAAAAACGACCTCTACGTTTACTTGGAGCCACAGTTGGTCTGGGTCCATTTTTCACCAAAAGACAAACAAGAGTGGGAGTTCGGCTCGAACTTGGGGCTTGAATACCGCTGGAACGTTTCAGGGAAAACAGCCCTCACGGCGGCCATCGGCGCAGGGCCGCATTTCATCACCGTGAAAACCCGGCAGCAGCACCGGGGCTTTATTTTCTCCGATAACTTCACGGCTGGGCTACACCAAAAACTGGGGGACAGCGGCATGAACCTCGACCTCAAGATGCGCTTCCGGCATATTTCCAACGCAAACCTGGCCAAGCCAAACATTGGAATTGACTCATGGTTTGTGATTGCTGGACTAACGAAGGACTTGAGGTAAGCTTGCTTTTCTTTGGTTGAAAAACGGGGTTTGCCGTCCCGCCTTAAATCTTCACTTCTTTCCATTTTCCTCGCTTGAAAATAACGACCAGCACCAAAGCCATGATGGTCTCGGCGATGACGACTGACCACACGACCCCGTTCAGCCCCCATTTGAGCTGGGTGGCGAGGTACCAGCCAAGCGGAATCTCGATTAGCCAGAAGCAGACGATGTTGATGAGCGTGGGGGTCATCGTGTCGCCAGCCCCGTTGAATGCCGATGAAATGACCATGCCGTAGGCGAAGAAAACATAGCCCACGGAGAAGATTCGGAGCGACATTGCGGCAGCCTCCACTACCACGGGGTTAGGGTCGAAAAGTAAGGCAATCTGTTTTGCGAAGATGAAATAGAACACAGACACGACCAGCATGAACATCATGTCCAAGGTGGCGGCACGCCAAACGCTGGCTTCGGCACGTTCGGGTTGCTTGGCTCCTAGATTTTGCCCAACCAAGGTAGCCGCAGCATTGGCCATGCCCCAAGCCGGCATGATGGTAAACACAATGATACGGATTGCGATGGTGTAGCCGGCCACCACTTCGGTACCCGACTCAGCCACTATCCGCATCAAGAACATCCACGAAGCACTGGCAATAATCCATTGAAATGCACCGGTGCTGGCCACCCGGAGCATACTGACGATGGTTTCCCAATGCACAACGAGGTGCCGCCGGGCAATTCGTATGAGGTTCGTGCCCCGAAGTAGAAGATACAGCTGAATGCAGACCCCAACCCCACGACCGATACAGGTGGCCAAGGCTGCGCCTTCTACGCCCATGGCTGGGATAGGCCCTAGGCCAAAAATGAAAATGGGGTCAAGTATGATATTGATGCCATTGGAAAGTACCAATACCCACATGGCTACGCTGGCATTGCCCACGCCACGGAACACGGCATTGAGCAGGAAGATGAACATGATGACGACATTTGTCCCGTAGATTATTTTTGTGTAACCAATGCATTCGGCCACTTGGCGGTCGGTGGCCCCCATCAATCGCAGAATGTCCTCAGCGAAAACGATACCAACCACCGTGAAAATCACAGACAAAACCATCGCTATCCAGATGGCTTGCACAGCGGATTTAGCCGCACCTTCGGGGTCGTTTTCGCCCGTTCGGCGGGCAACGGTGGCAGTCGCTGCGGCACCCAGCCCCATCGCCACCGCATAAATGATGGTGACGACACTCTCGGTCATACCCACTGTAGCGGCGGCTTCCGCACTGACTTTTGAAACGAAATAGATGTCGGCCAAGGCGAACAAACCCTCCATCAGCATTTCCAACACCATCGGTATGCTTAAAAGAACGATGGCCCTGTTGATACTACCTGCGGTAAATTCTTGTTCCTTCCCCGACAAGGCTTCTTTTAGGGTCGCAAATATTTTTGACATTTGTAAAACAGTTGGATGACGAAGGCTAAGTGGTTGCGAAGGTAGGAATTTGGTGACTTAGCGGCTTTAACCCCTTTCAAATAAGCAAAAGTTCCTTCATGGTTCTGTTTGTGGATTACTTTTGCCGTTCCATGTTTTTTGAGCAGCGAAAGCACCATTTTTGAGCTTCGCCATGCAAAACCATGAAACTGAGGAACCGCTAGCTATGTCCCTTTTAAAAAAATTAGCAGGTGAAACTGCCATTTATGGCCTGAGCAGCATCCTGGGCCGCATCATCAATTTCCTCTTGGTGCCCATCCACAGCCGGGTGTTTTTGGAGGGTGAATTTGGGGTTTCACAAAAGCTCTATGCCTACGTTGGGATTGCAATGGTCTTTTTCACTTTCCGTTTGGAGACTGCTTTTTTCCGCTATGGCACCGACCCGGCCGAACGGGAGCGCAGTTTTGGTACAGCGCTCTACACCTTGTTGGTGGCCACGGCATTGTGGCTAACATCCGGCCTGATTTTTTTGCAGCCCGTGGCCGATTGGATGTTCTTGCCCGACCGCACCGACTTGGTCGGGATGGTGCTGTTCATCATCGCACTCGATGTTCTGGCCGAAATCCCGTTCGCTAGGCTAAGGCTGGAAAAGCGGCCTGTGAGGTTTGCCACCATAAAAATCATTGGTATCCTTGTCAACGTAGTCCTCAATTTGGCCATATTCATCTGGTGGCGCAACCATCCAAGCACCACTTTTTTTGGAGCAAAATACTCCACGGAGTTTGGCATCGGCTATGTTTTTCTTGCGAACCTGGCAGCAAGTGCTTTCGTGCTACTGCTACTTTATTTGGGCTTTTTTTCAAAAAAAGGGTCGGAAAACAGTGCCGAGATACTGGACGTTCCAGCGCAAAAAGCAACCCATTCCCGGCTTCAGTTCGATTGGAAGCTTTTCAAGCAGATGGCTCGGTACTCAGCACCATTGGTCGTGGTTGGCTTTGCAGGCGTAGCGGACGAGACGCTTGACCGCATTCTGCAAGAGCGGCTTTTGCCCGGGACGCTGGAGGAAAACCAAGCCACTATGGGCATTTACTCGGCATGCTACAAACTGACCGTGATACTTGCCTTGTTCACGCAAGCCTTCCGCTACGCAGCCGAGCCTTTTTTCTTCGCAAAT
>JALOMF010000006.1 GCA_025455635.1 Saprospiraceae bacterium
GAATGGCACTGCGCCTCGAAATCGAACTCGGTGAAATTGCCTGCTGCGCTGCGTTGCAGGCCGGGTATGCCGTCCGTCTCAGCGTCCCTTGGCCCGATGCCGGAGAGGAACAGCAGGTTGCCCACCCGGCGGGCATGGGGGTACAGGCCGACGGGGCGGGGTGCAGTGGTGGTGGTTATTTTTTCAGAATTGGACATTGAATGATTGTTTGATTGTTTGATTGTTTGATTGTTTGATTGTTGCCATGGCTTCGACAACAATCAAACAATTCAACAATTTAGCAATTACATACTCACCCATTTCGCCTTGCTCTTCCCGCTCGCAATCACCTTTTCAATGAACTTCATGCCCCGCACGCCATCGGCCACGGTCGGGAAGTCTTGGTAAACGGCGGGTGCTTCCACGCCCTCCAAGTGGGCACGGAGGCAGAAGGCGAAATTGCGGTAGATGCAAGCAAATGCCTCCAGATAGCCCTCCGGGTGGCCTCCGGGTACACGGGTATGGGCCGTAGCGGCTGGGTATAGCTGCCCGACGCCCGTCCTGATGACCTCGGTCGGTTTGTCCAACCATTTGACAATCAGGGAATTAGGTTCCATCTGCGACCATTTCAGGCCAGCTTTGGTGCCGTAGATGCGGATGTTCAGGTCGTTCTCCTCGCCTGCCGAAATCTGGCTGGCATGGAGGATGCCCTTGGCGCCGTTGTCGAAGCGGAGCAGCACGTTGCCGTCGTCGTCGAGCTGGCGGCCCTCCACGAAGGTGCTGATGTCGGCGCAAAGCTCAGTGATTTGAAGGCCGGTGATGTACTCGGCGAGGTTCTCGGCGTGGGTGCCGATGTCGCCCATTGCGCCAGCGATGCCGCTGCGTTTTGGGTCGGTGCGCCATTCGGCCTGCTTGTAGCCGGTGTCCTCCACTTTGTTGGTGAGCCAGCCCTGCGGGTACTCCACCACGATTTTGCGGATTTGGCCGATGTCGCCATTTTTCACCATCGCACGGGCTTGTTTTACCATCGGGTAGCCCGTGTAATTGTGGGTGAGGGCGAAAAGGAGGCCTGTTTCTTCCACGAGCTTTTGCAGGTGGAGCGCTTCTTTCATGCTGAAACTGAGCGGCTTGTCGCAAACGACGTGGAAGCCGTTTTCCAAGGCCATTTTGGCAGGGCCGTAGTGCATGTGGTTGGGCGTCACGATGGCCACGAAGTCCATGCGCTTGCTTTCGGGCAGGCGTTTCTCCTTCTGAATCATTTCCTTGTAGGAGCCATAGACGCGTTTCGGGTCTAGGTAGAGGTCTTCGCCGGAGAGCCGTGACTTTTCCGGGTCGGCGCTGAATGCCCCACAAACCAGTTCTATTTCGCCGTCCAAAACGGCGGCCATGCGGTGTACGGCACCTATGAAGGCACCCCGGCCACCGCCTACCATGCCCATTCTAATCTTACGTTTCATTGCTAATTAATGATTTATGCACAAGTATTGCTTCGGATTTAATGCGTGGTATTTGATTTAAGATATAAGATTAAAGAACTCAGATTTAAGATTTGGAGGACACCGCAAACTATTGAAAACCCCTTTTTTTGTTGGATAAATCAAAAATTAACCCATCGCCCATTAAATCTAAAATCTTATATCTTACATCTTATATAAAATACCAGCCATTAAACCTAATCTACATTAATTCAATTTCCAAAATCCTCAAATCGAGCGGATTTTCACATTCCTAAACCGCACCTCATGGCCGTGGTCTTGCAGGCCGATATGGCCTTCTTTGGTGAGGCCATATTGCGGATAGCCCTTGAACTTGGACTTGGCCAGCTGCTCCTTCCATTTGGCGGAGCCGACTTCGTACTCCAGGCATTTTGCGCCGTTCAGCCAATGCTCCACCTTGCCGTTGTTGTGGACGATTTTGGCGGTGTTCCACTCGCCGATGGGCTTCATGGCGCAGCCTACGCCTGCTTCCATGTCGTAGTTGTCGCCAGTGCGGTGGGTGTCCATGTTGAAATTGGGGTCCATTTTGGCCCAAGTGTCGTTGTCAATCAACTGAAACTCCGGCGCATTGTGCCAGATGGCGCTGTCCTTTTGCTCCATGACGAAGTAGAGGATGCCGCTGTTGGCCGAGTCGGAGAGCAGGAAGTCAATGGTAAACTCGTAGTTGCCGAATTTCTCAGTCGTGATGAGGTCGCCACCGAAGTCCGCTGGCTTCACTTTTGGCGTAGCCGCAATGACTAGCTCGCCGTTTTCTACTGACCAGCCGATTTTGGGCAGGTCGGGGCGGTTGTAGCCACGCCATCCGTTGAGGGTGTTGCCGTCGAAAAGTAGCCGCCAACCAGCTAGGTTTTCTTCCGCTGAAATCGTGTTGACAGGTGCCACGACAGGTGCTGTTGCCGTATCGGCTGCGGCTTCTGCTGGCTGGTTGTTTTGGCAAGATGCAAGAACAAATGCCGTGATGAGCAAGGTAAAAAATTGATTTTTCATGCTGTCCAGTTTAGTTGATGATTGAAACTGGGGCAAGATAGAAAAAATCCCTTCGGTGTTCAAAGTGTGTAAACCTACTTTTTTTAAGCCATTGATTATCAGTTTCTTAAAAAAAGGAAAGGCCGCCAGCGATTCAATCGCTGGCGGCCTTTCCTTTAATTTTTCACCAAACGGTACCGTCGGAGCACCTTGCGGTCGCCTTTCACGATAGCAAGGTATTTGCCTGGTGGCAAATGGCTGATTTTCAAAGACCTAAGGTATTCCCTCGGCGTTTGATTGCTGAGTTCCAGGCGGGTCACTTCTTGCAGCTTCGGATTGATGACCCGTATGACCACGTTGCTGGTTTCGTCCACGTTGTATTTGATTTGGGCTTCGCCAGTCGCAGCATCGGCCACAATGAGCGGGCAGGCTTCCCAGTTGCCAGTTTCGTCCTCCACGGCATGAGCGCTAGGGTGTTTGGAAGCCCCCTGCTCGCTACCACCACGGGATGCCAACATGTTTTCGTCAAATGCAGGTACAGCCGGGGCCTTGGCAGCGATGGTAATCACATCACCATTGGCAGGGTTCCAGATACGCAAGCCCACTGGCGACGTGAAGATGTTCTTCGGGTCAATATTGGCCACCCGGCCAGCCCCATCGGTCATGACGGTGCGCACCTCGATTTTTTCCTTGTCAATGAAAATCCAGTTGAACTCGTTGAAGCTGCCGCTGGCCCGTGTCCAGGTCTTGTCGTCGTCGTTGCTGCGCAATGGGGCACCCCAGCAGCCCTCGCCAATGTAAACAGTGCCGTTCTCGTCGTCCCGCACGAAGCCCTCGTCGCTGCCGGGGCCGTTGTCGGGGCGGATGGGCCAAGTGCTCTTCACCACGTGGGCGTCACATTCCACCATCAGGTTCACATTATATTTAAGGAAAAGCGGTGCCCAGTATGCCACTTGGTCGTTCTTCTCCGACTTGCGGGCCGTGTGCGGGCGCATGGGGTGGTGGTACTGCCCGATGCGCCAGTGGTACTTGGAGCCGTGGCTGCGCAGGTCGTTTTCTAGCCAGTCACGCTGCTCGCCGCCTGCTGGTATCAAGGTATTTAAGGTATAAATGCGCACGAGGTCGCCGCCGAGCGAAGTGGCGTAGAAGCCGCCCGCTGCCCGCATATCAAAGAGGTCAATCAGGCTCTTGTTGCTGTACTCGTGGTTGCCACGGGTCACGATGATGGGCGTCACCCGGCCATCTTCTGCGATGCTGAGTTGCCAGTCGTCGAACCAGTCCTTCCATTCTTTGGGGTGGTCGTTTTCGGTGAAATCGCCGCCGAACATGACGCAGTGCGGGCGCAGCTTGGCCACGAGGATATTGGCATCTTGACGAGCTTCTCGGTGGTTGCGGCTGTCGCCTCCGGCAATGATGGAGAGCCTGCGGTCGGGGCTGTTGGGAGCCGTGGTGAAGAAGTAGCGCAGGCTTGTGCCCTCGCTGTCTTTTATCAAAAAATAATAGGTCATGTTGGGCAGCAGGTTCTCCAGCCGCACGAAGTGGTTGTTCATATCGTCCGCCAGTTGGATGCGGTCGGGACGCTTGCTGAGGCCGTACTCGTCGGCGTTTTTGCCGAAGTCGTTGACGTCGAGCAGCAGCACAGGGTCGGTGCCGGAGGCTTGGTTCCAGGCGATGGTGGCCGAGGTGGAGGCATTGCCCTGCCAGATGACCCGCAGCTTGTCCACCCGCCCGAAAGCGGCAAAGGCCAAGAGGTTCAGCAACAGCGTTTGAAATATGACGGACTGTTTACGCAACATGCTATTACTTTTTACTGGATGCGGGGGTTTTCCTGCTTTGAAATGGAGACGGCCAATGAAACGGTTTGGCACAGCTTAAATTGTTAAATCTTGTTCAATTTCTTCCCTCAGTCGCTCGAATAAGCCGCTGGGCAGGCCGTTTTCCAAAGGGTTTTATCTTAACTTTGCCCCGCTTTCCACGAAGGTAAGCCTTTTTTAAAAACCTGTTTACGGTCAAAAGGTTGTTCAGGATTCATTCTTGTACGCCGTCAACCGTAGCCCGTCAATCGTCCACTGTTTTATGACAAGAGATACCGCTGTTTTCAACCTGATAGACCAAGAGCTGGAGCGCCAGCGCCACGGCATCGAGCTAATCGCCTCCGAGAACTTCACCAGCGCCGAGGTCATCCGGGCAATGGGCACCTGCCTGACCAACAAATATGCCGAAGGGTACCCCGGCAAGCGCTACTACGGCGGCTGCGAGGTGGTGGACGAAATCGAGACACTGGCCATCGAGCGCCTCAAGGAACTCTTCGGGGCCGAGTACGCCAACGTGCAGCCGCACTCCGGCGCACAGGCCAATGCTGCGGTCTTCCTCGCCTGCCTTAATCCTGGCGACAAAATCTTGGGCCTCAACCTCGCCCACGGCGGACACCTTTCACACGGCTCGCCCGTCAATTTCAGCGGCAAGGTCTATCAACCGTTTTTCTACGGCGTGGAAGAAGCCACTGGCATGATTGACATGGACAAAGTGGAGGCCCTCGCCCTTGCGGAAAACCCCAAGCTCATCGTCTGCGGTGCCTCGGCCTATAGCCGTGACTGGGACTACAAGCGCTTCCGGGAAATCGCCGACAAGGTGGGCGCCCTGCTCCTCGCCGATATTGCGCACCCCGCTGGCCTCATCGCCGCCGGCCTGCTCAATGATCCGATGGAGCATTGCCACATCGTGACCTCCACTACGCACAAGACGCTGCGTGGCCCCCGTGGCGGCATCATCATGCTCGGCAAAAACTTCGACAACCCCTGGGGCCGCACCCAGAAGAACGGCACGATGATAAAAATGGGCACGGTGCTCAACAGCGGCGTGTTCCCCGGTATGCAGGGCGGGCCATTGGAGCACGTCATCGCAGCCAAGGCCGTGGCCTTCGGCGAGGCGCTGCAACCAGCGTTCAAAGCCTACGGCGCCCAAGTGATGAAAAACGCCCAGGCAATGGCGGCTGCTTTCGTTGAAAAAGGCTATAAAATCATCTCCGGCGGCACCGACAACCACTTGATGCTCATTGATTTGCGCTCAAAAGGCGTGACGGGCAAACAGGCCGAAGAAGCCCTCGTTCGGGCCGACATCACCGTGAACAAGAACATGGTGCCTTTCGATACGGCTTCGCCAATGGTGACTTCCGGCATCCGCATCGGCACCCCTGCCATCACGACTCGTGGCTTCAATGAGGCCGACTGCCGCCAAGTGGTCGAATGGATTGACACACTGGTGATGGACGTGGAAAACGAAGAACTGATTCGGGAGACGAGGAAAGAGGTGAATCGGTTTATGGTTGATTTTCCGCTGTATGAAGGGGCTGCGGTTGGGGTTTGAACCCTGCAAGGCATTTTAAAAATTTGCGATTTAAAAACTTAACGCCATGATTAGCAAGGATTTAGTCTATACCAGTCTTCTGGAATTACCTGACGAATTCGAACTGGATGAGCTCATTGAGCGCTTGATTTTCATGGAAAAAATCAAGGTAGGACTTGCCCAAGTAGGGGAAGGCAAGGTCAAGACGCACAACGAAGTCAAACAAATGGTTGAATCATGGCGCAAACAACGTGGTCGCTCCAAGCAATAGATGACCTTTCCAATTTGGAGGACTACCTTGCTTTGACTTCCAAGCAGTATGCAGTTTTGGTGGTTGATGCCATACTTGAAGGCGTGGGCTTATTGGAAAACTTTCCGCAGATGGGCCGAATTGTACCTGAGTTGAACATGCCCAATTTACGAGAAATTATCGTGAAGCAATACAGGGTTGTTTACTACCTGAACTTTCATGACAATATCGAAATCGTGACGATTCGACACTCGTCCATACCAATCAAAGATTCGCCTCTACCATTTGGCTAAAGCTCCACAAACCACCAACTTATAAAATGACCAACACCGCCACCAGCTACAATATCCACCTCCCCCAGTTCGAGGGGCCGTTCGACCTCCTGCTCTTCTTCATCGAGCGGGACGAACTGGACATCAACGACATCCCCATCCACACGGTGACGGAGGACTTTCTCGGCTATATCCGCCAGATGGAGGCACTGAACGTGGACCTCGCCAGCGAGTTCATCCTAGTGGCGGCCACGCTTTGCCGCATCAAGGCCAAGATGCTCATCCCCCGCAAGCCCGTGGACGAGGAAGGCAACGAGATTGACCCAAGGGAAGAACTGGTGAACCGCCTCATCGAGTACAAACGCTACAAGAGCGTGCTCGACGAGATGCGCCAAATGGAGGAGGCCCGTGCCCTGCGGGAGCACCGGGGCAACGTGAGCCGGGAACTCCAGCAAATCGCCACCAAGGCCCTCGTGGACGTGGAACTGGAGAGCCTAACCCTGTTCAAACTGCTAAAAACCTTCGAGAAGCTGGTAAACCGCCAGGAAATGGCGGACAAGAAGCACACCGTCCACACCATCGTCAAGTTCGACTACACCATTTCGGGGCAGCAGGAGTATATTTTTTCCAAACTGAAAAAAGGGAAAAAGACCGATTTCAAGGCGCTGTTCCTTCGGCTGGAGAACCGCATCCAGGCCATCGTGACCTTCCTCGGCCTGCTCGAACTGCTTAATGCGCAGTTGGTGGCCATCACGCAGGGCGAAGGGATGAACAATTTCTGGGTGAGCTTGCCGGAGGAAAAAGCGGTGGAGGAGATAGTCGAGGATTTGCCGGAGGCGAGCGATAACTAGACATTTCAACACGGAGGCACGAGAACACAGAGGGCCACGGAGCAGTTTGACTCCGTGGCCCTCCGTGTTCTCCGACCCTCCGTGTTGAAAAAACCTCACGAACTCAACCGCCCCTTCGTCTTCATCATCCTGTCAATATCCCGCTTGGAGTCCTTTTCCTAGATGGATTCCCGCTTGTCGAACGATTTTTTGCCCTGCGCCAAAGCGATTTCCACTTTCACGAAATTGCGGTCGGAGAAGTAAATCTTGTACGGCACGATGCTCATGCCTTTTTCCTTCACCCGTTTTTCCAGCTTGCGCAATTCGGATTTGTGCAGCAGCAGCTTGCGGTCACGGCGGCTGGGGCGCACGCTGTAAGCATTGGCGTTTTCGTATTCCTTGATGTAGAGGCTCTTAATCCAAAGCTCCCCGTTGATGAAGAGGCAGTAAGCATCCACCAAGCCTGCGTGGCCCGCCCGGATGGACTTCAGCTCGGAGCCGCCCAGCACGATGCCAGCCTCCAAGGTGCTGACAAAATGGAACTCGTGCGAGGCTCGGCGGTTGACGATTTCTTTTGTGTTGGCCATAATAAGTATCAGGTTTTATTGGGTTTCAGGTTTCAGGGCTGTCGGCTGTCATTTCAGTTTCACGGCAGTCCCATACGCCAAAATCTCGGCGGCGTTCTGCATCACCATCGAGGTCATGAAGCGCACGTTAATAACGGCATCGGCGCCGATTCGTTCAGCATCGGCCAACATTCTGCCGAGGGCCTCTTCACGGGAATCGGCCAGCAGCTTGGTGTATTCCGTGATTTCGCCGCCCACGATATTGCGAAAGCCAGCCACGATGTCACGCCCGATATGCCGCGCCCGCACGGTGCTGCCACGGGCGATGTCAATCACCTCAATGACTTCCTTGCCGGGGATGTAGTCCGTCGTGGACATGATGATAGCCCTGTTTTTCATCGGTATTTTCTTTTGAAGGATAAAACGCACGCACGAACAGCCCAATGCCTATCAGCAGCAGGGCCGCTCCCGCAATTTTGCGAAGCAAGATAATTTTCTTTGGCTTTAGCCAGCGCCGGATGTATTTGGCGAGGCCCACCTTGGTCGTGTCGGTGAAAATAATGGTGCCGAACAGGCCAAGGTAGAAAAGCTGCGCTTGGTCGGGCTTGAGTGCCTGCTTCGTGAAAAGCGTGGCCGAAACGCCCAGCCAAAAGAAGAACGTGAACGGGTTGATGGTGTTGATGAGGAAGCCCGTCGTCCAGAGCGAAAGCAGGGAGGAATGCCGCACGGCCTTTGGCTGTTCCAGCTTCTCCATCGGAGGCGGCTTCAGGAGCAACATGCTACCGCCTACAATTAATAATATGATGCCTCCGGCAATGCCCAACCAGAACTCCAGCCCCTCCCATTGCGCCAGCTGGGCCACGTAGGAAACACCGAAAAACGTGACGGCCACGAACAGCAAATCGCTGAACCAGATGCCAGCCGATACCATGATGCCCGCCCGAAAGCCCTGTTCGATGCTCGTTTGCAACAGCGTAAAAATGATTGGCCCAGTGAGCACACTGAGCGCAAGACCAAGTTTGATGCCGTTCCAAAAAAGCTCCATATCGCAGCCCCGGCCAAGCCGGGATTCAAATTATTTTTTTTAAAATTTTTAAACCACCTGAAAGTCAGTTGGTTGCTGGATTTTTTGCAAAACCATGCCGATGTCACGAAATCACGGTCGCAACCAAACGCCGCCTACCCCCGTTATTTCGGAACTCGCAGAGGTAGATGCCCTGCCAGGTGCCGAGGTTGAGCCGCCCGTTCGTAATCGGGATGCTGACCGAACTGCCTGCCAGCACCGATTTCACGTGAGCGGGCATGTCGTCCGGGCCTTCTAGGGTGTGGGTCAAGAACGGCAGGTTCTCTGGTACGAGGCGGTTAAAGAACCCCTCGAAGTCCACCCTGACCGACGGGTCGGCGTTCTCGTTGATGGCCGGCCCGGCGCTCGTGTGCTGGAGGAACAGGTGCAGCAGCCCCTCCGTTGGCAAGGTGCCGACTTGGCGAAGTACCTCAGCGGTTATCAAGTGAAAACCACGAGGATAGGCGGACAGCGGGAACTCGGTTTGTTTGACCATTTTGAGAACGACTGGTTTTCAGTCCTCGCAAAATTAGAAAGATTGGGGCTTTGGAAGCTTTTTTTGTGAGCGAGCTTCCTAGGTGGCAGTAGGGCTTTGGGTAGGGCTGTGCCAATTTTCGGGCCGTTGTGCCAATTAAATTATCATAATTTGGCATATTTTTAGCTATTCCATCCGCTCCAACCTGATAAAGTTCTAAAACTCCTTATTTTACTAATATTATTAGAATTTTTATTAATTTTTTCTTCAAAAATTTTTTCGATATTTTTTTCACGCACGCTGGCTTCTTTCAAAAAAATGTTATTATTTTGGAAAAATTTTCCTCTCAGCAATCACTGTGGACAAGCAAAAAGAGAACACAATTCATGTAAATGACGATGCTGAAACAACAACTTACTCAGAAGTTACAACAGAAACTTTCGCCACAGCAGATCCAGTTGATGAAGCTTTTGCAGATACCAACTGCGATTCTTGACCAGCGGATACAGGAGGAACTAGAAGCCAATCCTGCCCTTGAAGAAGGCGATACCATGGAAGAAGACTATTTGGAAATGGGCCGCACCGAGGACTCCAAAGCCGAAGATGAGCGCGAAGGGGACACGGAAAGTAGCGAAGGCGAGGGCGAAGTCGATGACTTGGAACGGGAAGAAGTGATGCCCGAAGAGGAAGTCCTGCTTGACGACTACCTCAACGACTACATGGACGACGATGAGGCCAGCTACAAGTACCAAGCCGACAACAGCGGGCAGGAAGAGGAAAACAAGACACTGCCCGTGGCCGTAGAGGATACTTTTCACGAGTACCTTGAGTCTCAGATTGGCATGCTTGATTTCAAGGAAGAGCGGGAGCGCATCATCGCCCGGCAAATCGTCGGCAGCATTGACGACGACGGCTACCTGCGCCGGGAAAACGACGCCATCCTCGACGACCTCGTGTTCTCGCAGAACGTGAGCGCCCGACCAGAGGAAATCGAGTACTGGCTCGCCAAGATCCAGCGCTTCGACCCGCCAGGCGTAGGTGCCCGCAACCTCCAGGAGAGCCTGCTGCTCCAAATCGAGCACAAGATGACCAGGGCCGATACTTCTTACGACGAGAAGCTCATCCTCGCCATCTCCAGGAAAATCATTGCCAACTACTTCGACGAGTTTACCAAAAAACATTACCCCCGCCTGCAAAGGCAGCTCAACCTCACCGAGGAAGAACTGAAGGAGGCCATTGATGAAATACTAAAATTGAACCCGAAGCCCGCTAGTGGCCACGTGTCCAATAGCCGTACGACGCATTATATCGTGCCGGATTTCATCATCATCAACGAGAACGGTGAACTGGAGCTGTCGCTCAATACCCGCAATGCGCCCGACCTGCACATCAATAACCACTATCGGGACATGCTCCGTTCCTACAAGCACACCGTCAACGGACGCCGTGCCACCAACAAGGAAAAGGAGGCCATCCTGTTCATCAAACAAAAGATAGACAGCGCCAAGTGGTTCATTGATGCCATCCGCCAGCGCCAGCAGACGATGTTCAACACGATGTACGCCATCATGAACTACCAGTACGACTTCTTCACGAGCGGCGACCAAAAGCGCCTCCGCCCGATGATTCTGAAGGACATCGCCGACATCACCGGGCTGGACATCAGCACCGTGTCGCGGGTGGCCAACAGCAAGTTCGTGCAGACGGAGTTCGGCACCAAGCGCCTCAAGGACTTCTTCTCCGAAAGCCTCCAAACACAGGATGGCGAGGAGGTGTCAACCCTTGAAGTGAAAAAAATCCTCACCGACATCATCGGCGCAGAGAACAAGCGCAAGCCGCTCTCCGACGAGAAGCTGAAAAGCATGTTGATGAAAAAGGGATACAATATCGCCCGCCGCACTGTGGCCAAGTACCGGGAGCAACTGAACATCTCGGTGGCGAGGTTGCGCAAGGAGTTGTAAATCAAATTTTTACGATAAAAAATAATGCCTGCGACCATTCATTTGGCCGCAGGCATTTTTTTTTGCCTTCGGCAATCGCTCCGCCCCGATATCCAAAGCCGTTTTACCTTTGCAAAAATGGAACAAGCGCCGCCGCTGCGTTTTCATTTCAAAATACGAACAATCAGATGCTAACAACCAGCAACCTCCAATATTCTTACGACGGAAAAAGCAGCCTGCGCTTCCCGGACATCCAGTGCGGCAAGGGCGAGCACTGGCTGTTGCTCGGCCAGTCGGGCTGCGGCAAAACCACGCTGCTGCACCTCCTCGGCGGCCTGCTCACGCCCGGCCAAGGCTCGGTGGTGGTGGGCGATACGGCCATCAACTCTTTGACAACCAGTGAGTTGGACAAGTTTCGGGGTAAAAAAATCGGCATCATTTTCCAAACGCCGCACTTCGTGCGCTCGCTCAAAGTAGGCGAAAACTTGGCGCTGGCGCAACAGTTGGCAGGCATCACCCCCAACCCGCAGCACATCGCCACGCTGCTCGGCAGGCTCGGCCTCGGCCACAAAATCAACGCCAAGACCGATGCCCTCAGCCAAGGCGAGCGCCAACGGGCCGCCATCGCACGGGCGCTGGTGAACAAGCCCGAAGTCATCCTCGCCGATGAGCCGACCTCTGCCCTCGACGACCACAACACCTCCGAAGTCATCCGCCTGCTCGTAGAAACTGCCAAGGAAGTGGACGCCACCCTGCTCGTGGTGACGCACGACGGGCGCTTGAAGGAAAAATTTGCGAAGCAAATCATGTTGTAATTGCTGAATTGCTTGATTGTTAAATTGTTATGAGCGATAAACAACAATCAAGCAATTCAACAATCAAACAATTCAACAATCAAGCAATTCCAACAATTAGACAATGCTCAAACTTAGCTGGAAAAACCTGGTCAACAAGCCGCTGAACATGGCGCTTTCGCTCATCCTGTTTGCCTTGGGCGTGGGCCTGATTTCGCTGCTGCTCAACCTCAACCACCAAATCGAGGAGCGCTTCAACAAGAACCTGGCCGGGGTGGACCTCGTGCTCGGCGCCAAGGGCAGCCCGCTCCAGATGATTCTCTGCGCCATGTACCACGTGGACAACCCCACAGGCAATATCCCCGTCGAGAAGGCGAAGGCGTTCCTCAACCCCAAGCACCCGCTGCTAAAACAGGCCGTGCCGCTCTCCCTCGGCGACAGCTACCGCAATTACCGCATCGTTGGCACCACCTACGACATCCTCCAGCTTTACAACGCCAGCCTTGCCGAAGGCAACCTCTGGGCCAATCCGATGGAAGCCACCGTCGGGGCGGACGTGGCCGAGGCGCTGCACCTGCACATTGGCGACACCTTCAAAAGCTCGCACGGCTTGGTCGAGGGCATCGAAGAGCACGAGCACGATTTCAAGGTGGTGGGCATTCTCAAGCCCGCCGGCTCGGTGATTGACCAATTGATTCTGACGCCGAGCGAGAGCATTTGGGAGTCACATGCGCATGCTGAATCGGCGGACGGTGAGGTGAGAACAGATAGTTCGGCAGTTGACCGACAGCAGGGAGGTCATCCCGATGAGGAACGAATCGGGACGGACAGTGCTTCGGCGGCAGTGCACGAGGGGCACGACCACAACCACGACCACGGGGACCACGTACACACGAAAGTCGCCCCAACGAAATACGACTCCTTGACCATCAGCCAGTTGGCAGAGCAGCAGCGGCTGGAGCTGATGGCGCAAACGGACAAGGACATCACGGCCATTTTGGTCAGGTTTCGCAGCCGCACCAATATCCAAGCACTGAACATGGGCCGCAACATCAACGAGAACACCGACCTGATGGCCGCCAGCCCGCCCATCGAGATTGCCCGCTTGCAGACCAACCTCGGCCTCGGTGCCGATGTGCTGAAGGCGCTGGCCTGGGTCATCGTCGTAGTGTCTGGCCTGAGCATTTTCATCTCGCTGTACTCCTCGCTGCGTGACCGCCGTTACGAACTCGCCCTGATGCGGGTCATGGGCGGCTCCCGTGGCACCCTTTTCCAGCTCATTATCACCGAGGGTTTGTTGCTGGCCGCAATGGGCTACGTGCTGGGCATCCTGTTGAGCCACCTCGGCATGGCCATTTTGGCGGGTTTTATGAAAAACACCTACCGCTACTCGTTCAGTGGCACGCAGTTCCTGCCGGAAGAAGGCTGGCTGCTGCTCGGCGCATTGGCCGTTGGCTTTGTGGCGGCGCTGATTCCTGCATTGCAGGCGAGGCGGACGGATATTTCGGAGACGCTGGCAAATGGTTAAAAAAAAATGACGCCCTTCCTCCGCCTGCTTTCCCACCTCCGCAACTACAAGCCGCTGCTTGTGGCCAATATCCTGTGCAACCTGCTGATGGTGGTGTTCTCGGTGGTGAGCATACCGGCCATCATCCCGTTCCTGAACATTCTGTTGGGAGAAGAACAGGCCATGACCGAGCCGCCGACCGGGGGGCTGTCGTTGGAGCGCATCAAGGACCACGTGAACTTCTACCTCAGCCAAATCATCGCCGAGAACGGCAAGCGGACGGCGCTGGCCTATGCCCTCGGCTTGGTGCTGGTGCTGTATTTCTTCAAGAACCTGTTCCGCTACCTCTCGCAGTTCTTCCTCTCGCCCGTGCGCAATGGAGTGGTGCGTGACCTCCGCCAAGAACTCTACGACAAGATGCTCGCCCTGCCCCTCGCCTACTACTCCGAGGAGCGCAAGGGCGACCTGCTGGCCCGCATGTCGGTGGACGTGCAGGAGGTCGAGTCGAGCATCCTAAACGTGCTGGAGAGCATCATCCGGGAGCCGATGATGATTGTCGGGGCCTTCGCCTTCATGGTCTATGTCAGCCCCGGCATGACGCTGTTCGTACTGGTGCTGCTGGCCTTCACGGGCCTCGTCATCGGGCGGGTGGGCAAGCTGCTCAAGCGGCAGTCGAGGGCGGTACAGGAGCGGCTGGGCGGCCTGATTTCGATGATGGAGGAAGGAATCGGCGGCCTGCGTATCATCAAGGGCTTCAATGCGGAGGGCTTCCAGTCTGCCCATTTCCGAAGGGAAAACAACGAGTACCGACGGCTGCTGGTGCGGCTGCTGTGGCGGCGTGACCTCTCGTCGCCGCTCACCGAGTTCCTCGGCGTGGCCACGGTGGCCGTGCTCATCTGGTATGGCTACAGCGAGGTGGACCGGGAGGTGCTCACCGTGCCCACGTTCTTCGCCATGCTCTATGCGTTTTTCAGCATGATAGAACCGGCCAAGAAGTTTGCTGCTGCTTTTTACAATGTGCAAAAAGGCATGGCCGCCGTGGAGCGCATTGACAGCATCCGGCAGGCCGATTTGCGGATTTTGGAAAAACCGGACGCCAAGCCCGTTGCCAGTTTTGAGGACAAAATCGAACTGCGAAACGTTGGTTTTGCCTATGCAAACAGCAACCGCAGCGCCGTGGAGGGCATTGATTTGACCATCAAAAAAGGAAAAATCGTGGCAATCGTAGGGCCATCGGGCGCTGGCAAGAGCACCCTCGCCGACTTGCTGCCCCGCTTCTTCGACGTGACGAGCGGCGAGATTTTTTTGGATGGAACTAACATCCAAGATTACCGCCTGCGTGACCTCCGCCGCCTGATGGGCATCGTGACCCAGGAGCCGGTGCTGTTCAACGACAGCATTTTCAACAATATCGCCTTTGGCATGACGGGCGTGACGCAGGCTGCCGTGGAGCAGGCCGCCCGCATTGCCCATGCCCACGATTTCATCATGGAGACCACAGAAGGCTACCAGACCAATATCGGCGACCGGGGCGTGAAACTGAGCGGCGGCCAACGCCAACGCCTCACCCTCGCCCGTGCCGTGCTCGCCAACCCGCCCATTCTCATCCTCGACGAGGCCACCTCGGCGCTCGACTCCGAGTCGGAGCGGCTGGTGCAGGATGCGCTGGACGTGCTGATGAAAAACCGGACGAGCATCGTCATCGCCCACCGCCTGAGCACGGTGCAGCATGCTGACGAAATCGTGGTGATGAAGGATGGCCGCATCATCGAGCGGGGCTCGCACGACCAATTGATGCAGCGGGGCGGGGAGTACGGGAAGCTGGTGGACTTGCAGTCGTTTTTATTTTTAGTAAAAAATCAAATGCCCGTGGCAGTCACCACGGGCCTTTGTTTTTAGGTAAAAAACTGCTTACTTCTTTGTAGCCAGTGCATAGGAAAAGCCCAAAAGGTAGTAAGCCTGGATTGGGTTGTCCGTTTTGAGGGCAGCGAGTGCCTCCTGCTTGTTGCTACGAAGGCCAAGCTCAAGGCCGATGCCGATGCCGCGGACGGCGGTGGTGAGGCCGTTAATCCAAGTCCAGTTGTGGAGGTCGCTGTCTTTGTAGCTGAAGAAGCCGGACAGGTTCGATTTCCAAGCTAGGTTTTTGAAGAGCTGGCGCTTGTAGTCTGCCACGACCTTGCAGCCGAGCGATGACTGGTAGTCGAAGCCATCGCCGTCGGAGAATACGAAGTTATAGTTCAGCGGGTGGAACACAACGACCATGTCGGTGACGGGAGTCCAAGTGGCACCGGCGCCGATGTCGAGGTAGCCGGGGTTGTTGAACTTGCCATCGAGGATGGAGGTGCGGTACTCGCCCAGGGTCGAGAGTGCCCATTTTTCAGCGAGTTTGTAGCCGAAAAGTGAGGTGATGTTGAAGGCATCGGCGGCTACTTGGAAGTCATCGTTGTCAGTTTCAATGGTTTCATCGTCAAATTTCAACCAGCCCAAGGTTAGGTTGGTGTTGTTGCGCCAGAAGTATTTTTTCTGCTGCAGGTTGGCATAGCCATTTGCGGTGAGGCCGATGTTGACGGCTTTTGTTTTTGGCGTTCCTTTGGAAAACCAGTTATTGAAGCCGGAGAAGTTCAGGCCCATGTTGCCGAGTGCGCCCACGTCCCAGCGGGGGTAGGGGGTCAGCTTGTCGGTGAGGGCATCCACCTCGCCTTTGAGGGCGCCGACTTTGCCAGTGATTTCGGCGAGTTGTGCTTCAAGCGTGGCAAGTTCTGCTGCTTTGGCCGCTTTAGTGGCGGTCATTTCTTCGACAGTTTGTGCATTTGCTGCGAAGCAGATCGTGAACATTGCTAGAATAGGGAGTAAATGTTTTTTCATAATCCAGTATCGTAGTTTTAAAAATGAAAGATTTGTTTCAATGGAGCGCCAACACGAGTTGGGGCTTTTCACCCAATTTGGCGCTCGTTCGAGAATATTTCTACTTTTTCAGACGTGAGTTTCTTCAATGGTATCACAATTATTTTGCCCTCGCCTTGTAGAGTGATGGAATTGCTGTCCATGGCGATGACCCTTCCTTTTGACCCGTCAATGAGGACATAGTCACCAATTTTCACTTTGTTTTTACTGTAAAACGAGGCCAAAAAATTGGCCATGGTGTCCCTGGATGCAAAACCGTACCCAATGGCGAATGCCAAGACCACGCCGCCGAGGATGACGGTGAGGTTGGAGGTGATGAGCGAGGTTTCGATGCTGGCTTGGGCCAGTGCGCTGATGGTCAGCGTGAGGAAGACTAGGTAGAAAACGAAATTGGCGATGATTTTCCCAGAGGATATTCCCAGTGCGTTGGTGGTGGTGAGCACGATGTTTTTCACGAACTCGGCCAAGTAGATGCCGAATACGAACAGTGCCAATGCCGACAGGAGCTTAGGCAGGTAGGAAATCATATCTTTGACCATAGCCGATACGATGGGCACGCCCATGACATCGGTAGCCATCATAAGGAAGACCATTAGCAATAAGTAATAGGCCAGCTTTGAGAAGAAGAAACTGAGCTTTAGCTTAAAACCTGCCTTCTGGGCAAATTCTGTCTCGTTTATCTTATCGCCAAACCTGTCTAGGTTAAGGCCGGACAGCAGTTTTTCCAGTGCTTTGGCCACGAATTTGGCGATAAGCCAACCTATCAGCAATACGATGGATGCTTTCGCCACGTTCACCGCTGCGGAAGCGAACTGAAACAGTACTTGTTTAACTACCTCTATGAATTCCATGTTAATTGTCTTGTTTTGATTATCAAACCTGCCGCCAAAATTACGGAAATACCCAATGCAGCGTGAGTGTTACATCGCAGTGTCGGTGTCGTCGGGTGGGAAGGAGCCAGCCATGCCGGGAGTTTTCCCGTCGGTATCTGGGTCGGCGCTGCCCTCAGGCAGCTCGTTTTTGACGGCGGTATCTAGTTCTTTGATGGTGCCGCCCAAGGTGAGGATGAACATCTCGAACACCTTTGGGATATACAGTTCCATGGCTTGCCCCATCATGGACAAAATCTGCAAGCTACCAAGGACGTGCTCCTCGATTTCAGGAGGAGGCGGGAACCGCTGTTCGTCCTCCTCCATTATTTGTTTGAAACTGTTGGTAGTGCTCATGATTCAAAGCATTAATTACTGTTCTTCGGGGTATAAGTCGTTGTAAACCATTTGGGCTTTGTGTTTGGCTCTTTTGATTTTCATTTTTATGGCGCTTTCGGTTTTGTTGAGCATTTTGGCGATGTCCTTTATTTGGAGGTCGTCTTGGTACTTCATCAACAAAATGGCTTTGTCGCCGATGGGAATATTATCCAGTACCACCCTGAGGCGGTCTGATTGCATGGTCAATAGGGCTTCGTCGTGTACTTCCTCCAGCAAGTCTGGGAGGCGCTCCATATCGTCCGAGAAGATGTCTCCGGTTTTTTTCTTTTTCCTCAGCACGTCAATGCAGTAATTGTACGTGATGGAATAAACCCAAGTTGAGAATTTTGCCTGCTCCCCGAACTGTCCAAGGTTCAGGAATATCTTCATGAAGATGTCTTGCGCAGCATCTCTTGCCAAATGTTCTTCCTTCAACAGGGATATACACTTGCCGTAAACCTTACCGGAGTACCTCCTGTAAAGTGCAGTGAAATGCCTTGTTTCCTTCGTCGCAAGGTATTTCCTTATCAAGTCAATGTCCTGTTCCTTGGAAATGTCTTCTGTTTCCATTCAACTGGCAAGTAGGCTTTTCCTAAGAAAATAGCATTGTAAACTCCCTTGCTACCTTCTACTAAATGATTGAAAATCAATCAGTTATTGTGAAAAATTATGCAAATTTTTGCACGAAAATAGGAAAATTACTTCTTTCGGCGGGGGATTTAGTAATTCAGACGCATTTAGCGCCCAGCGGGTACACTTTTTTAGAATAAAAAAATGGAAAACGGCAAAAAAATGCTAAAAACCGCAGGTGATGGGAAAAAAAAAGAGGCAGCGCTCTTGTAGCACTACCTCAGCCCTAACCAAATAAAACCAAATTATTTATCTTCGATAACCAGTAGGGTAAAACCCCTACGGGCCAACTTTCATGCTTGGTGTAAAAACTACTCTTAGTTTCTGAACGCTAAGGTAAAATCTTTATCAACAACTTTCCAACTGATTTTTTCAAAAAAATCATCAAACGATTGATGGAATAATGTTGAATTTTGCCTTCTAAGCTAATATTTGGTAATTTAAAGTTTGTTTTTTGAAAAAAAGAACTGTATTTATAGGTTTTTAAGGTTGATAATTCTGAAAACGGCCTATTAGATGATTGTAAAAAAAATATGCCATCTATTCAAAAATATGCCAGCTTTGGCGGCAATTTTTCAAAATACTCTAAGCATGATACATGCCTTTGCCCTCCGTCTTTGCCTCCCCTTACTTAGTGTCCTAGTCACGTTTACCACTAAGGCACAGACCAGTACGGGTCAACATGACACTAACGACGACGCCCGCTATATTAGGAGCATTCATGATATGGCCTTAACCGATGGCCGCTGCTATCCTTGGCTGCACCATCTCACAAAAAGAGTCGGGGCAAGGCTGGCGGGTTCACCGCAGGCCGCTGCCGCTGTGGAATTTACCTACCAGATGCTCGACACGCTTGGCCTCGACTCCGTCTGGCTGCAGCCCTGCATGGTGCCGCATTGGGTCCGCGGTGAAAAGGAAGTGGTGCGCATCGCACAGTCGGAGATGGGCACTGTGGAACTGCATGCCCTCGCCCTCGGCAACTCGGTGGGCACCGGCGAAGCGGGCCTCAGTGCCGAAGTGGTAGAGGTGATGGGCTTAGGCGACTTGGAGAAATTGGGCGCAGCCCGATTGAAGGGCAAAATCGTGTTCTTCAACCGCCCCTTCGATGCCACCAAGCTGAACACCTTCGAGGCTTACGGCGGGGCGGTTGACCAACGGGGCAGCGGCCCCTCAGAGGCTGCCAAGTATGGTGCAGTGGCCGTGCTCGTGCGTTCGATGGCCTCTGGCCTTGACGACGTGCCGCACACGGGAGGCCTTGGCTACCGGGATGGCATCCCGAAAATCCCGGCCTGTGCCATCTCCACCAACGATGCCGAACTTTTGAGCGGCATCTTGGAAAAAGGCCCTGTCAAGGTTTACATGCGCACCACTTGCCAGGCACTCGGCGACAAGCCTTCCTTCAACGTCATCGGGGAGGTCCGGGGCAGCGAGCACCCCGATGAGATTATCTTGGTCGGTGGCCACCTCGATTCTTGGGACGTAGGCGAGGGTGCCCACGATGATGGCGCTGGCTGCGTACAATCAATGGATGTTTTACAAGTATTTAAACGCCTGAATTACAGGCCAAAACGCACGATTCGGTGCGTGCTTTTTATGAACGAGGAGAACGGCCTGCGGGGCGGTACCGCCTACGCCGATGAGGCATTGCGTAAAGGGGAGCGGCACTTGGTGGCCATCGAGAGCGATCGGGGCGGATTCGTGCCAAGGGGCTTCACGGTGGATGGCGAGTCGGCGGGCTTCGTGGAAAAACTGCGGGCCATGCAGGCTTGGTCGCCCCTGCTCGAACCTTATTATTTGCATGTAAAAAAAGGCGGTGGCGGGGCCGATATTTCACCCCTGAAAAAACAGGGCGCACTGCTCATCGGCTATGAGCCGGACTCGCAGCGGTACTTTGACTTTCACCACACAGCGGCCGACGTTTTTGAGGTGGTCAACAAGCGCGAGCTGGAGCTAGGAACTGCGGCCATGGCTAGCCTAATTTATCTGATGGACAAGTACGGTTTGGAGTAAAATATGGACAAAACAAAACATTTTCATAAAAAATGAATATATTATGCATGAGAGGTGTGACACTATAACTACCTTAGTGCTGGTTTAGAAGGACATCTCACCAATTATCTGGCCTTGCAGAATTGGTTTAGTACGCTATCAAAGCTTTTTACAGCGGTGCAATCGGCGCACCATTTCCAATCGAAATCAAAAGCAAAAGTCAGCAAGACCAGGCTGATTATCCCTTAAAGAAATTCCCATTTTCCGATTTATTGATTGCCGCTAGGCGCTCACTGTAGCGTGTGGCGGCATATTGTCATTGTGCGTACTCCGCACTGTAGCTACAAGTTCGGTTAAGCAATATTTCCCCTGCTGTTCAAAAAGTTGACAGTGGCGGGACAGGAGATTCTTTTTTCAATTTTTAACCAAATTCAATTTTTTGACAATGAAAAAGCAATTCATAACCATCGCTTGCACACTTGTAGCCATCATCATCAACTTCAATGCCACAAAGGCCCAAGACTTGGCTTTTGTAACGGCCACTCCTTACGTTTTTGCATCCAAGCTCCCATTTTTAGGGGCAATTCCGACCGCCGAGCCATTGAACGCTAACCCCGCCGAGGCGCTCGACCTGACGGGCCAGGGCTTGTACGAGCTGCCGACGGAGGCGCTCGTTTCCAACGCCGAGGTCATCAAGCTGGACAGCAACCTGCTGGACAAAATCACGGTGAACGCAGGCCAGTGGTCGCAGTGCCGCCAGCTCTTCGCCCGCCAC
>JALOMF010000007.1 GCA_025455635.1 Saprospiraceae bacterium
GTCCTTCTGCCAGATGAGGGCACCCAGGATGCCGTTGCCCAGCGGTATCCCCTCGTCCCAACTCGTTGGCAGGTGGTCGAAATGGAGGTCGTGCGGGGAGGGGGTAAGGGACATGTTTTGTGCCAGCGAGATATGGCTCGTTGTGAAGCAAAACAGCAGTAGAATAGGAAGTCTAAAAATGGATTGAAAAAGTTTCATTAGCGACAATTTATTCAAAATCAATTCAATAAAACTTGGTGAAAAGCACCAAAAAAATCATTGCTAATCAATGAGATGCTCTTCAATGCTTCGACCTTTCTCAATTTCTTTTATTTTAACCCTGCAACTTTCACAAGTCAAAACATGGCTGGCGATGCTTTGGGATTCTTCCGCAGGCAGCTTACCAGCTAGGTAATCAGCCAGTTTCTCATCACTATAGCACTTTTTCCATAATTGCCTTATTTGGCTGGAAATCACCAAAACATGGATTAGAATAACTGCAAAAATTATCCAGCTCATATTATCGAATTGATTCCCATTGATTTTATCAGTATCGCTCCGCCTTCATCCACATCCACCTCCAGCGCCTGGTTCTCCACCGCCGGGTTTTCCAGCAGCCACTTCGCCAGCCCTTTCACAATCACATCCTCCACGGCCCGTTGGAGCGGCCTGGCCCCATATTTTTCATGGAAACCTACCTGTGCGATATGCGCCACCACCCGCTCCGTGAACGTGATTTTTAGGTTGCGCTTCGCAAAACCTTCCCTGGCCTTCACTTCGTCCAGTTCTTTTTGGGCAATGAGGCGGATACTGTCCTGCAAGAGCGGCTGGAACACCACCACATGGTCAATCCGGTTCACGAACTCAGGCCGGAAATATTTGCCAATGGCGGAGCGGTAAGTCTCGTCGTCGGGCAGGCGGTTGCCGTAGCCGATGGAGGGGCGGTTGGAGGCACCGAGGTTGCTCGTGAGGATGATGATGCAGTTGCGAAAATTGGTCACCCGGCCAAATGCGTCCACCAGCATCCCCTCGTCGAGCACGGTGAGGAAGGCATCGAAAATGGCGGGTGTGGCCTTCTCGGCCTCGTCGAGCAGCAGCACCGTGAACGGCCGCTCCCGCACCTGCTGCACCAGTTTGCCCGGTTCTTTGCCAGTGCCGATGAACCGGGTAATCTGCGACGGGTGCTGGTACTCGCTCATGTCAATGCGGATGAGCGGCGAGGTTTTTTGCCCCAAGCCAAAAAAATACTGCGCCAGCGCCTGGGCGGCGGCGGTCTTGCCCACGCCCGTCGGGCCGGCGAAAATCAGCGTCGTGATGGGCTTGTGCGGATTGTTCAGCCCCGCCTTGAACACCTTGATGACGTCCATCAATTGCGCCGTGGCGGCTTCTTGGCCTATGATTTTTTCGTTGAAAAAATTGCGGAGCGCCACTTGGTCGAGCAGCAGGTCGTCCCGCAGGAAAAGTTCTGGCAGGCCGGTGCGGCGGATGAACTGCGACATCACGTCGGCCTTCCGCACCTCCGTTTTTTTGTGAAAAATGGCCTCGCTCACGCACTCGCCGAGCAGCCGGATGCTCTTGCCGGGGAAGCTCTCGTAGGGGTAAAACCGCCGTAGCAGCCGGGTCGAAGTGGCCAGCGCATCGGTACTGATGCCGATTTTATGGCCTTGCAGCACATGTGCGGCGAACTTCTCCAGCACGATGCCCAAGCTCCGCTCTGGCAGTTCCGGCAGGTCCACCAACTGGAGCGACTCCACGAATCCGGGCAGGAGCCGCCTCATGCTTTCGAGTTCTTGCGGGGTCACTTCCCCTGTGATTTGGAGCTTGCCCTGTTGGATGAACGGCAACAGGTAGGCCGCCACGCTGTCTTCGGGGCCTTTGCCGCCTTCCCGCAGCAGCCTCGCAATGTCCTCCACCCAGAGGATGCCGTTGATGGTCTCCAGTTCCCAGACGAGTTCCTCGGTTGTTTCTTGCCACTCGCCGAGGTATTTGCTGGTGGCCGTGAACCGCTGCGCCTGTATCCGCCAGAAGCTTTGCACGGTTTCGGTCTTCTTCGAGAAGCTGCTCAACTTGCGGAACGCTTGTCGAAGCACGGCGCTTTTGCCCACGCCGCTCTGCCCGACGACCAGAAGGCTGGCACGTTGTTGCATCAGTTTCTCTACGACTTGGTTCACGTATTCATCCAGTTCCCAAGCGGCATCGGGTGCAGCGGCGAGGTTGCGCTGCACGGCCTTGGGGTAGGGGTATCGCTCTGCCAGGCGTTCCAATACTTTTGGCTCCTGCCGCAAGTCCCAGGAGTAGGAAAAAGTAACGTCGTCCTTCACTTTGAGCGTCACAATGTCGAGGTTGGGGGTGGGGTAGGCCGCCAGTTGGTAGATTTCTTCCGGGCTTTTTTCGTCCAGCGCATTGGAGATGAAATGCCGGGCAAGGTTGTCAAGCTGCCCGATGTCGTAGCAGTAAAAGCTCTCGTCGAGGAGCGGCAAGAAGCACTCAAAAACGCCTGGCTCGCCCTCACCGTACACGAGCGGCATGGTGATTTTCACTTTGTTCGTCAGCGGAAAAGCAGCATTGATGAAGCGGTAAGTGGGCCGCATCGTGGTCTCGACCATGCGCAGCATTGGCGAATCAAGTTCGAGCAGCGGGTAGTCGCCGTCCTTTTTGTACACCTTCGAGAGGTGGTCGGTGAGCGTGGTGCGCAGCTTCTGGGCATTCGCTTCTACCACTTGGTAGGGCGTACCGACCAAGATGCCGAGCACGGCTTCGTGGCTAAGTTGAAAGCTAAGGAGGGGGTAGGTGAGCTTTTCCATGCCCAAATTTAAAACAATGTTTTGTAGATTGAATTTGAAAGCGAACTTTGCGGCGAAAATTTTAAATTATGATGGGGCAAAACCATGAATAATTTGTTTTTCAACCAATTGCCTCCAAGTTCCGTTTTTGCAAAGGAAATAGAAATGGCACTGGGTCGGTAACAAATTCGAGATTTTGATTGGTTTGCCTTTTTTCAAAACAATGAAACAACTATTTTCCCTGTCTTTTTTGGCGGTGCTGCTGCTGGCCAGTTGCAAAAACGACCCGCCACCCCCGGTGGTCGAGCCAGCCCCACTTTCCCCGCTCGATTCGGTGGAGGTCATCACCACGCCCGACCCTTATTTTTTGAAAAAATACGTGGGCAATATTGACGGCCAGCAAAATATTGAGGCCGTGCTCATCAACTGGGGCGATGGCTTCATTTCAGGGCGCTACTGGTACCCCCGCAAAGGCTACAAGCCCATTGAACTGAGCGGCGAGGCAAATGGCGATGGGACACTCGAATTTGCCGAATTCATGGATGGCAACGAAGGGGCAAAGTTCAACGGTGACCTCGGTGCGAACAAGGACACCATCACTGGGACGTGGACAAGCGCCGATGGCAAGCGCAACCTTCCCTTTTCCCTTTTTCATGTGCCTTCGGCAAACGACGCCGCTAGCTGGGAGGGCAATTGGCACCTCAACCAAGTCTGGGACAGCGGCTGGCTCATGGTCGGCAATTTGACGCAGGATTCCTTCGACTTTGCCCTGACGGTGGTGCGTGGCAGCCATGTAGGTACCTTGGAGGGGAGGGCTTCCTACAAGGCCGACCAAGCCATTTTTAAACAAAAAACCTATGAAAACGAGCCATGCGAGCTGCGTTTTGTCCAAAAAGGCGACCATGTGCTTATCGAGCAGGCCAGCAGCAACCTGGCTTGCGGCTTCGGTGCCCGGGCACATGCGGGTGGTCGCTTCGAGCGCAGGAAACTCCTCTACAAATCGGAGCTGACCGTCGGCACTGGCGACGACGATGCCTTCCCGACGCAGGCCCTTCACGACGAGTTCCGGCGCCTGGTCGGTGACCGGATGTATGAGCTGTTTGCCTTCAACATGCAAGTGAAAGAACGCATCACCAATGCGCAAGGGCTGACCGTGGTGACGGGCGCTGTGCCAGGGCTTTTCACCACCAACGAAGCAGTGATAGTCTTCGATAAATCGGGAAAAATCTGGGCAGCGACGCTGGATTTTAAGGATGGGCAAGAAGAACCATTTGTGCGTCATTTCACCAACGACAGCGCCACCAAGAAAAAAATTCACGTTGATATCGAAACTTGGCGGGAGCGATTCAAGCACTACAAAGTGGTGTTTCAGTAGCAACTGCGGAACCTCGTCGCTTTGAAAACTGAACTGACGCCTCCTTTTTTTTGGTAAAAAAACAAGATTTCAACTCTTCAATCCGTTGCAATTTTTCAAAAAACGTGCATCAGTTTTCACTGATAATCTTTTGGTGACTACTTTCGTTTATGGTTCTTGCAACACGAAAATTTGGTTGGAAGCTAATGGGCTTTCTGATGCTGGGTTTCAGTGTTGAAAGTCCCGGCTTCAGAAACGCAAGTTTTCAACTACTTTAACAAACGGCATTCTCAAATATCCCTCTATCAGCATCAACTTCAATTTATGAAAATCATTAGGATTTCCACTTTCCTCCTTCTTTGCTTTTTCCTTCATTCAAACCTGCACGGCCAAGCCGCCCTCAAGCGGGCAAACAAGCAGTACGAGTTGGGCACTTTCAACCTAGCGGCCCAGTCCTACAAGGATTTTTTGGCAAAAAACCCCGACAACGGCGAGGCGAATGGAAAACTGGCCGATTGCTATCGGCACCTCAACCAACAAGAAAAAGCGATACCCCACTATCAAACTGCCATATCTTCGGGGGATTCGCAGGATATTTATGTGTTCCAGTATGGCCTGACGCTGCAAGAACTGGGCAGGTACGAGCTGGCCAAGGGTGTTTTTACCTCGCTCGGCGAGAAATCACCAGCATTCAAGATTCGCTGCAAACAGTTCGCCGATGCTTGCGCTTTTGCAATGGCTGCTGCTGGCCCTGCTGCGTACAAGGTCACCAACGAGTTCGCCAACTCGGCTTCCTTTGATTTTGGGCCAACATTTTTTGGCGAGCAGGTAGTTTACGCTTCGGGCCGCACCGACATCCGGGGCCGGGACAGCCGCAATGCGCCGTCGTCGGGTGCTGGCGAAGGCACCAACCGCCTCTTCATCACCCAGCGGGACAAAAACGGCTTCCTTGACGTACCGACTACCCTGCACGCCGGTTTTGGGGTGGGCATGAACGAAGGCCCTGCGGCGTATTCTGGCGATGGCCAGTGGGTCGCATTTACCCGCAATAATTTCATTGATGGCACCCGCATGATGCCGTCAAGCGGCATGGAACTGAACCTGTTCATTGCGCAAGCAAAACCCGATGGTGACTGGGATGCTCCGCTTGCTTTTCCGCACAATGGCGTTGACTTTTCGACGGGCTACCCCTGTTTTTCACAAGATGGCAAGGCGCTTTATTTCTCCAGCGATAGGCCAGGCGGCTACGGTGGCTTCGACATTTATGTTTCGTACAAAGTAGGCAGCAACTGGTCAACGCCTGAAAACGTGGGCAATGCCGTGAACACGATTGGCAATGAAATTACCCCGTTTTATGATGGCAATGCGCTGTTTTTTGCCAGTGACTACCAGAAGGGATTGGGCGGCTTCGATATTTTCAGGGCGGAGGATAGCAATGGGCGCTGGGCAACGGTCTATCACGGTGGCCCTGGCCTCAACTCCTCGAACGATGACTACGGGTTTGTGTACAACGCTTCCCGCAATATTGGCTACATCGTGTCAAACAGGCCGGGCGGCAAAGGCTCCGAAGACCTTTACCGAATCATAAAAGAGACCGAGAGCGTGGTCATCAAAGTGACCGATGCCCTCACTGGAGCGGCAGTTGCTGGCGCAACGATTGACTTCTCGGATTGTGGCTCCCCCAATCAGCAAACGAACGTGAACGGGCTTTTCACTTTCACACTCCCCGAAAACCTAGACTGTTCGGCAACGGTGAGCAAGGATGGTTTTTCCAGCAAAACCTTGAACATTACCACGCTCGGCCTTCGCCAAAGCCGCACCTTGGAGGTTGAATTGAACAACAATGCCAATGCCTACACAGGCAAGGTCGTCAATGGCGTCAACAACAAGGCAGTGGATGGCGTAAGGGTCATCGCCACGAACCAAGCCAATAACGAGGAAACTGCCGCCACCACGGATGCCAGTGGCAGTTTTGGCATTTCACTGAAACCCAACGTAAACTACGAAATCCGCTACTCGAAGCAAGGTTTTAAGGATTTTTTGACCGATTTCAAGCCCAGTGCTTCAGGTCAAAAGAACTTGGATGTGGCAGAAATCTATCCAGTTGGAACTGGGGCGTCCAACGCTGGCTCACAAACGACAAAAGACACGAGACCCAAAGACGAACCAACGCCGGCCAGCTTTGAAACAGCTGATATACCACAAGGAAATACAGGAAAGGTAGTGGATGGTTTTGCGGTGCAATTGGCGGCTGGAACTACCGCAAACCCGGACCTGAAGCCCTACCAAGCTAAACTGGGAACCTTGGGCACAGTGTACGCTGTGAACGAAGGTGGCAAAATCAAAATCAGGTTGGGTGTTTTTGAAAGCAGGGAAGCTGCTACTGCTGCACAGTTAAAGGCCAAGGCAAGTGGCTACACGGGCGCTTTTATCGTTGCAGACAAGGGTAAAGTCATTGCCGAAGGCAAAAAAGAAGCGCCAAAGCCCACGCAGCAACTCAAAAACTTGGACGCCAAACCCAATACCTCGCCGGCCGCTACCCCCAAGTCCGTGCCAGCTACCAGCAATCCAGCCAAAATGACCAATGGTGATATTGAAGGGTACTTGGTGAAATTGGCAGCCTACCGCGACCTGAAGAACTTCGACCAGAACAAGGTCGAGGACATCGGGCTGGTTCATTTTGTGAAAAAAGGTGAGTTCACCATCGTGGCCTTGGGTGGGTACGACACCAAAGCATCTGCACTAACTGGCTTGGAAAAGGCTCGCAAGCAGGGCTTCCCCGGTGCTATTTTGGTGACGATGGACAAGGGTGAGATGAAAAAAGCCGATTAAACCTACCAACCAAGGAGCGATTTCGCCCTTGAAAATTCTGCTTGGAATTCTGCCGTGATGGAGGTTTGAGCGCCCGTGATTGGGTGCTCAAACCTCAACTCCGTTGCATGGAGCAGCATGGTGTTCATGTTCCAAGTTTCCAGCCACAACCGGTTTTGCTTGTTGCATCCATGCGGCCTATCGCCGATGATGGGGTAGAAGATATGCGCCAGGTGCTTGCGCAATTGATGTTGCCGACCTGTTTCTGGCGTCAATTCCACCAGCGAATACCTCGAAGTCGGGTGCTTGCCGTGAGCGACTGGTATCTCGGCGGTGGCCAGCCTGGTGTAATGGGTCAGGGCGTCTTGGGTTTGGCCGTTTTCATTGGTCAGCGGGTAGTCAATTGCTCCATTTTCAGGGATAAAGCCCCGCACGATTGCATGGTAAATCTTTTGGACTCGCCTATTTTCAAACATGGATTGCATCAGGGAGTTGGCCTCGTGGCTGAGGGTAAACAGCAGCACGCCTCCTGTTTTCCGGTCGAGGCGGTGAGCGGGGAACACCCGTTGTCCGAGCTGGTCACGCAGCTTTTGCACCGCAAACTCCGAGGCATCGGCGGCAATCGGTGATTTGTGCACGAGCAGGCCATGCGGCTTGTTGATGGCTACCAAGTGTTCGTCTTGGAAAACGATTTCGAGCATTCAGTGAGGTGGTAGATTTGTGGAACACGAGGAGGTTGGGCAAAAAAAAACAGGTTTTACCCCAAAGTGCAAAACCTGTTTTATTGGCCAAAGTCCTGTAAGTGACTGGTTTTCAGCGATTAATATTCGTCTTCGTTGAAAAGAAAGTCATCCTTCCGGGGATAGTCCGGCCAAATATCTTCGATGCTCTCGAAAAGCTCACCTTCTTCTTCCATTTCTTGAAGGTTTTCGATTACTTCAAGCGGAGCGCCAGAGCGAATGGCAAAGTCTATCAGCTCATCGCGGGTAGCTGGAAAGGGAGCATCTTCCAAGTGCGAAGCCAAATCAAGGGTCCAGTACATATTGTAAGCAAGTTTAGTTTAATGAAACGCTTTTACGCCTTTTAAAGAAATGAGATTTCAAAAAGTTCGAAACAGCCTGCGATTTTTTTTGAAACCGCGGGCAAAAGTAACAAACGCAATCTTTAAACGCAATATCTGATTTGAACAGGTTGACTTTTAACAAAAAAACTTGCTAAACAACTGATAATCAGAAAAATAAAGTTTCACCGTAATTCTCGAACCTGCCTCCTTCTTGCTGAATCAAGCCTTTTTTCATGGGCTGGTCGAAAGCGATGGAACCTGAATTGTGTATCAAGCCCTTGTTTTTCACGTTCGTGAAATTGGTGCGGTTGATGGAAAGTTCCCCTTTTACAATCAGTTCCCCGTCATTTAGGATGCCGATTTTTTTCTTCGTCAGGCCGTCAATGGTCAGGCGACCGTACCTTGAAACGACCAATTTTGCACCCGGCTCGATGATGAGTTGCGCAATGTCGTTTACAAAAAGGTCAATGATTGGATAGTAGCAAAACCCTAGGGAGTCGGCAGGAATCACAACCTCGTCGAACCAGCCCGGAACGTGGCGATTGTACCAGTTCATTGGCTCCATCCAGTCGTGTTCATTTCCAATTGAGCCACCTTTCCAATAATGTGGAACCGTAATTTTTTTTGTTGTGCAGCCCCCTTCTTGGGGCATGGGCTGAACGAGCCGCATATCCTTTTCCATGTGTTAGTTTTTGTAGGGGGCAGTGAGTGATTTAGTGCTTATGACGAAAGCAAGGGGATGCTTTCTGTGGAAGGGTACAATGAAAAATCAAATACTAAGCCAACACTAAACGATGGCAAGCAGAATGATATTTTTAAACGAATGATAAGCTTAACCGTTGGGCTAGAAAATGGGGCAGGACTTGAATTCCTTGGGAGGCTTTACTTTTTTTAAAATGTATTGCAGGGTGAATTCCGGGCCGCCCCGATGGGCTGTTGCTGCCCTGAAAGGAGAATTGTTCAGGTCGTAGCTGAAACCCATCGTCCAGTTCCTGATTTGTAGTTCAGCACTGGGCACCCATGCGTCCCCCAAGCGGTGGGCCATGCCGACTTGAGCGCTCAGTTCCTTGCCTTCTACGGCGCTAAGGTGGTAGCGAACCGCAGCGCCAGCTACCAACTCGGTGTAGGTGAGTTGCTTGGAAAAAATCAGGTTGGCCCTGATGTCGAAATTGGGGTTCAGCGCTAAAACCCCTAGCCAGTAACCTGAAGTTTTCATTGGCAAAACGATGGCATCGTCATCGTAAAAACTGGTGTTTGGCTGGTTCAGGTGGGCGATTGAAAGTCCCACGTCCATGTTGGTACGGCTGTCTTCGGCCTGAAAATGAAGGTTGAGGCCAGTGGAGAAGTCAAAAATCCCACGGCTTGTATTTGCGAAAACTTCATTGCTTGGAAGGTCGGGGTCGAAAACATCCCCGTTCCACTGTTCGCCGTAGGTGAGCTGCTGTGGGCTGACCGAGCGTTGGCCAAGGCCAATTTGTGTGCCTAGGGAAACCAGCCAGTTGTCGGCAAGCTTGCGCAGGAATGACAAGTTTAGCCCCGCTTTTGACCAGCCCAAGTCTGCATCGCCAGCCACGTCGTTGTTGAAGAAAAAGCCATAGCCGATTTGGCTGTTTTCACCCAAAAAAGCATGGGAAAAGCGGGCGTCGAATGCTGCGGAGGCCGTGCGGTAGGCTACTGGCACCGATTGCCACTGGCTGCGGTAGTTGGCTACGAAGCGTAGGTCGCCACCAAAAACGCCCGTCAGTGCTGGGTTCAGGTTGGCAGGTGAATTGTTGAACTGCGAAAAATGAATGTCCTGGCCCGAGGCTGCAAGGGTGCAGGCCAGCAGCAATGAAGCTACACCCAAGCGGATCAATTCCATTTTGAAAACAAATTTCATGAATTGGGCTTTTACGCAGAAATTGCACCCAAGTTAAGGCTGCTCTTCGTCAAGCACAAATGCCGCCTCGTTTTATGTCAGAAATCAACCAAATATCGTCATCAACCAAAAGCCCACTTAGGGTCGGTATCACCGGAGGCATCGGCAGCGGAAAGACGACGGCTTGCCGGGTTTTTGAGCAGTTGGGTATTCCCGTTTATTACTCCGACGAACGGGCCAAACACCTGATGGTCACTAGCAAGCCACTCGTGCGTAAAATCAAGGCACTTTTCGGGGAGGAGGCTTACCACCCCGATGGCTCGCTCGACCGAAAGCTGATTGCCAGCCTTGTTTTTCAAAACGGGAGCTTGCTCGAAAAGCTCAATGCGGTTGTGCATCCGGCTGTGCTTACTGATGGCGATAAATGGCATCATCGGCAGACCAAAGCCCCCTACACGTTGAAGGAATCTGCCATTCTTTTCGAAATTGGCAGCCAAGGCTTTTACGATAAAACCATCGTTGTTTTCGCACCAAAAGCAATCCGAGTGCAGCGGGTAATGCAGCGTGACGGCTTATCTGCTGCAGCCGTAGAAGCTCGAATGGACAAGCAGATGGCCGATGAGGATAAAATGCAATTGGCTGATTATGTGATAGTTAATGATGGTGTTAACTTGATTTTGCCGCAAGTTATCGAAATTCACAGGCAGCTTCTAGCGCTGTGATGAAGCTATTTTTCAAGGGCTAAAACTTTTTTTACAAAACAAATATGATTTTTTTCTAAATGGTACAGTTTTTGACCATTGTCTAATCAGCGGCCTAAAAATGTAAGCTGCCAAGACAAATTCGACACACCGGCTCTGCCATTTCCTAAATGTTTTCCAGCCGGAAACAACAAGCACTCTGTTTTGATTTGCCCCCTCCTGTTTTCCTATTCGTAACTATTTGTTGATTGGGTGAAAATGCCTGACGCGTACTGTCGTCTGGTCGATTGTTGTTAATCAATGTAGGTGATATGGGATTTCAGCCTGTTCTCAGGTTTCCTGTTTCTTTGGATTGATTGCAATTCCCAAATCGTACCGCAGTTATTTTCATTGATTTATGTATTGAAAAAGATGACTATGAGAGTGCTTAACTTCCATCTATGGTGGGATGCTTTGACCAGCACCAGTATTTCATTCCTTGCTGCCAAGCGATTGAAATCCCCCACAGCATTTGCAATGTTTTTTGCGCTGCTGCTGCTCCCTTCGGCTACTTTATTTGCCAACAACCCAGATACGGCTTGCGACAATGTGACCGCCGGCGGCTCCATCGCAGGTGACGAATTCGGTTGCCCTAGCCCAATTTGGGACCCCTCCCTCATTACCAGCGTGGCCCTGCCCACTGGTGGCTCTGGAAACTTGGAGTACATCTGGATGTTCACCACAGGCGACCCTTCGATTCCCATTTCGCAGTGGAGTCCGATTCCGGGTTCCAACGGCCCGACATACGACCCAGGGCCAATCACCGTCACCACTTATTACCGTAGGTGTTCTCGGCGGGCGGGCTGCTCCGAGTACGTTGGCGAGACAAATATCGTCACCAAAGAGGCGCTTTGCTGCGACAATGTGACTGCTGGCGGTACAATTGCTGCCAGTCAAGTTGCCTGCCAATCGCCTTACGACCCCGCCATGCTCACCAATGTGACCCTACCATCAGGTGGCTCCGATTTGCTTGAATATCAATGGGTTATGAGCGCTACGGGTACAGCCTACACGGCATCCAACCCTGATTGGTTGGTCATTGCTGGCGCAACAGGAGAGTCTTTCGACCCTGTTTCTGTTTCACAAACAACTTATTTCATCCGGCTATCACGCCGTCGGGGCTGCTCCGATTATGCGGGAGTGTCAAACATGGTCACGGTTGCTGTTTCTGATGATTTAGCAGCCACGGCCACTACTGTTCCCGTGACTTGTTTTGGCGGAAACAATGGCTCCATTGACCTTACGCCGACTGGCGGCACAGCACCTTACACCTACGCTTGGTCGGGTAGCGCTGGCAACAGCCAAGACCCCGCCAACCTCACTGCTGGCACCTACACGGTTACGGTCACGGATGTCAACGGTTGTACCACTACCGCCTCGGCCAGCTTGCAAAATGGTGCGCAATTGAGCGTAAACCTCACTGCTACCAATGAAACTTGCAATGGTGCCGACAACGGCATCGTGGCTGTTCTCGGCGTGAGCGGAGGGACTGGGCCGTTCAATTATGTCTGGAACACCGTGCCGGTTCATACTTCAGCGTTGTTGACAAACCTTGGTCCAGGCGTTTACACGGTCACCGCCACCGATGTCAATGGCTGCACAGCGTCGGCTTCGTCCACGGTTGCCGCAGGGCCGGACATTGAAATCACGCTGACCGCCGCCGATGTAACTTGCTTTGGGGACAACGACGGGGCTGCTGGCATATTTAGCGTAGTGAATGGCTCTGGCGTTTACACTTATTTGTGGAACAATCCCGGTGCGTCCACTTCATCTTCGGTCAGCAATTTGACAGCGGGCACTTACACCGTTACAGCTTCCGATAACCAAGGTTGCACGGGTACAGCAGCGGCAGTAATCGCCGACGGGCCTCAGATTTTTCCAAATGCGTCAACAGCGGACGCTACCTGCAACTACTCAACGGATGGTTCCATCATGTTGAACGTAGCCGGCGGTGTTGCCCCATTTACTTATTCTTGGGACGACCCCAACTCGCAAACTGGCGCTACGGCAAACAACTTGGCAGCGGGCACCTATAGCGTCACAATCACGGACGCCAATGGCTGCACGGTGGTTGAAACGGAAACGGTGGAAGCACCCATTCCTGCCACCATCACCATTTCGGGCACCAATATCAGCTGTTTCAATGGCAACAACGGCACTGCCACTATCACGGTAACGAATGGCGGCACATCCACTTACAATTACAGTTGGAACAACCCTGGAGCCTCCACCACTGCTACGGCCACTGGCCTGACCGCAGGCAATTATACGGTAACCGTCACGGACAACGATGGCTGCTTGGTAACTGAGTCCATCACCCTGACCCAGCCTACAGCACTCGTCATTTCTGCCACAGCTGACAACGCCACCTGTGGAAACGGCAGTGATGGCTCCATCACCGTAGCGGCTTCTGGTGGTACGCCCTTCGGAAACGGCAGCTACAACTACCAGTGGAGCGCCTTGAACAGCCCGAACGTGAATGTGCTGGACGATGTTTCGCCCGGAACATATACCCTGACTGTGACGGATGCCAACGGCTGCACGGCAGTAACCTCGGCTACCATCTCAGCGCCGCCAGTTGTGACTGCCACCGCTACCACGACGCATGTTAGCTGCAATGGTTTGGCAAATGGTCAAATATCAGTAACGGCGGGTGGCGGCGTTTCGCCCTTCACCTACGCTTGGAGCACCAGCGGAACTGGCACCTCAATTTCAAACCTGACTCCCGGAAATTACAGCGTGGTGGTCACCGATGCAGTGGGCTGTTCTGCTTTTGCGTCAGCTACGGTCAATGAACCCGCTGTACTGTCTGCATCCACGCTCAAGTTTGACGTGATTTGCATTCCTGACACCGATGGTTCGGCCATTGTTTTGCCGACAGGCGGAACAGCACCTTATAATTATGCTTGGTCAGGTGGCCAAACCACGGCCAATATCTCCAACCTCGGCACGGGCACTTACAACGTGACAGTAACCGATGCAAATGGCTGCTCAGTTTCCAGCCAAGCTCAGGTTTTTTCCACAACAACGCTTGCAGTAACAACGACGAAACTTGATGCTGACTGTTTTGCCAGCAACGATGGCGCTGCCACAGCAGTAGTCACGGGCGGCAGTTCGCCTTTCAATTATGTGTGGAGCAATGGCGTTACCGCTCCGCTCAATCAGAATCTAGTCGCTGGCACCTACGGTGTGACAGTGACGGATGCCGACGGTTGCATAGTCAACGGCTCGGCCACGGTAAATTCACCAGCGCTATTCACCGCACCCACTTCGGTTGCTTCCGCAATATCCAATTATGGAGGAAACAACGGCTCGGTGACAGTGGTGCCAGCGGGTGGCGTAGCCCCGTACGAAGTTTTTAGGGCAAATGGAAGCACCGCTACGACACTGACTGGCCTATCGGCTGGCGTTTATTCCGTGACTGCTACCGACGCCAACGGTTGTACCGCCGCCAGTGTAATCAATTTGGTTGACCCAGCCAAAATCGGCAACTTCGTTTGGCACGACCTCGACCAAGATGGGGTGCAAGACCCCAACGAACCGGGGCTTGACGGCGTGAAAATCCGACTCGTTGGCGCCACTTTCCCCGGTGTTCAGGTCAATTTGACGACCTTTTCTGACGCAAACGGTTTTTATACTTTCGATGGACTGGGCGGCGGCAATTACCGCATCAAGTGCGAGCCGCCAAGCATTCATGTTTTCTCGCCTGCCAACGTCGGCAACGACAACACGGACAGCGACATCAACCCCGCCGACAGCACCTCGGCTGGCTTTACCCTTGCCAACGGCAACTACGAAAGCCGCTGGGACATAGGCTTGATTGAGCTGGATGAAAAAGTGAACATCGGCGACTATGTCTGGTTGGACATTGACAAAGATGGGATTCAGGATGTGCAAGAGCAGGGGCTTGCCAATTACACGGTGAGACTTTACGCCATGCCAGCCAATACGCTGGTAGCCACGAAAGTGACCAATGCCACTGGGAAATACCTTTTCACGGACGTGCTGCCGGGCTTGTACCAAGTCGAGTTCTTGGTTGGCAACCTGCCGAACGGTCATCTGTATTCTCCGCAAAACCAAGGCACCGACGACAACCTGGACAGTGACGCAAATCCAATAACTGGGCGCACGGCGACCTTCCAGGTTTTCCCATTCACCGTTGATAACCTGACGATTGACGCTGGGGTTTTCAAAGAATGTGACAACGTGGTGGACGGTGGTTTGATTGGGCAAAACGAGCAGCTTTGTGGCATCGGTGTTGACCCTGCCGAAATCGTCAACTTGTCATTGCCCACCGGTGGGTTCGGTACGCTGGAGTACCTCTGGTTGCAGAGCACTGTGCCCGTTTACAATGGCCCCGGCGACCCCAACTGGTCACCCATCCCGAACTCGAACAGCGCCAACTACAACCCCGGCCCCATCAATCAGACAACCTACTACATCCGTTGTGCCCGCAGGGCAGGCTGCCCCGATTATCCGGGCGAAACCAATATCGTGACGAAGAGCCTCACACCTAACCCGCTTGCGCAAATCATTGACCATCCGCAAAACATCTGCAACAACGTGGGCGACCGTTTTGAGGCAGCCATCGCAGGCGGTGGAGCAGTGTATTTCTGGGAGTTCGGTGAAGCTGCGGTACCTGCCACTGCCAATTCAAGGGTAGTTGACCCCGTGTTCTGGACGACTAGTGGCCTAAAAACGGTGAAGCTCACCGTGACCCGGTTTGGCTGTTCGGTCACTGTCACCACGACCGTTAATGTCAACTTCTGCGGCGACCCGCTCATCGGTATTTTCGATGATGTAATCGCAGTGCTGGAGGGCGAGGTGGTAAACCTCAAATGGAACATGACCAGCGATGAGACCAACGGCAACCTGTTTTTCGTGCAGCGCTCTGAGAATGGCGTTGACTTCGAGAACCTTGGCGCTGTGGCAGGGGATGCGCACGACGCCAGCGGCATGTTCCACTTCGTGGATGATGAACTTCGCCTCGGCGATAATATTTACCGGATTCTTTGCCGACAAACGAACGGCAATGCCCCTGATGGTTTTTCACAGGCAGTTACCGTGTTTTACAAGCCGGAGGGCGTGCTGCCGATTCAGGTTTATCCAAACCCTACGGCTGGAAATGCGACCATCGAGTTTGTGAAACGCTCGCCAAAGCCTACCAGCATTGAAGTCTGGAACAGCTACGGTCACTTGCTGACCAGGTTCGAGGTGCCTGAACTGACCGAAAAAACGGAGCTGGACATGGCCCCATACCCGACAGGGGTGTACTGGGTGCGCATGCAGTCCGAGAACGTTCGGGAGCAAATCGTGAAATTGGTGAAGGCGGAGTAATCGCTTGAATTGCTGCACCAAACAGTTGGTCATGCAGAACCAATGAACCAGCGTAATCAAGGATGTTTTTCAAACAATCTCCATAGTTTTTTCAATACATAGTTATCAAAAATTGGCGGGCCGCCGGAAACGGCGGCCCTCTTTTGATGATTATTTTGTTTTCAAAAAAAACGGGGCTAAATTTGCATCCATTGATTCTTCCCCTTTGTTGACAAATTAAAAGCCCAAGGTGCGTGGAGCTGCTTCCCTTCCAACTTCCCACCAAAAACATTCAACAAAATCTAATATTTTGAAAAAGAGAGTACTCATTACCGGCGCAGCCGGATTCATTGGCTCGCATCTTTGCGACCGCATGTTGGCCGAAGGCTACCACGTCATCGGCATGGACAACCTGCTCACGGGCAGTTTGGAAAACATCGAACACCTGTTTCCACGGGATGATTTCGATTTCTACCACCACGACATCACCAAGTTCGTACACGTGCCGGGCGACATCCACTACATCCTGCACTTCGCCAGCCCTGCTAGCCCGATTGACTACTTGGAAATGCCCATACAAACCCTGAAAGTGGGGGCTTTGGGCACGCACAACATGCTCGGTGTGGCCAAGGCCAAAGGCGCAAGAATCCTCGTGGCTTCTACTTCTGAAGTGTATGGCGACCCGCTCATTCACCCACAAGTCGAAGAGTATTGGGGCAACGTGAACCCGGTAGGCCCTCGTGGCGTGTACGACGAGGCCAAGCGGTTTTTGGAAGCCATCACGATGGGCTATCATACTTACCACGGCGTCGAGACCCGCATCATCCGTATTTTCAATACTTACGGCCCACGCATGAGGGTAAACGACGGGCGGGTGCTTCCGGCGTTTTTCTCACAAGCAATCCGTGGTGAGGGCTTGACCGTGTTCGGGGATGGCTCACAGACCCGCAGCTTCTGCTACGTGGACGACCTCGTGGAAGGCATCTACCGCCTCCTCCTGAGCGACTACGACAAGCCGATGAATATTGGCAATCCGCAGGAAATCACGGTGCTTCAGTTTGCACATGAGATATTGGATTTGGTGAAAAACCCCAAGGCCCATATCATCTACAACCCGCTGCCGACCGACGACCCGAAGCAGCGCAAACCCGACATCACCAAGGCCACGAATATTCTCGGCTGGGCACCTAAGTTCGACCGGGAGGAAGGGCTACGGTTGACTTATGAGTACTTTAAAAAAGCGGTGAAAGTATAATTGTAATTCGTGATTTGTAATTCGTGATTCGTCCGTCGCTTTGACCCACGAATCACGAATCACGAGTCACGAATCACCAGTCACGAATCAAACATAAAAATGAAAAAGGTACTAATCACTGGCGGTGCAGGCTTCATTGGCTCGCATGTCGTTAGGCTTTTTGTCAATAAATACCCTGACTATCAGATAGTTAACTTGGATAAGTTGACCTATGCTGGCAATTTGGAAAACCTCAAGGATATTGAGGATAAGCCGAACTACGATTTCGTAAAAGGCGATATTACCGATGCTGCGTTCATCCTGGATTTGTTCAAAGACCATGATTTTAGCGGCGTTATCCACCTTGCTGCCGAGTCGCATGTTGACCGTTCCATCACCAATCCGTTGGAGTTCATCGAGACGAACGTCATCGGGACTTTCAACCTGCTGAACGCTGCCAAAACGGCATGGAAGGACAGCATGGAAGGCCGGGTGTTTTACCATGTTTCTACCGATGAGGTCTATGGCTCCTTGGGCGATGAGGGTTTTTTCTTAGAAACAACAGCCTACGACCCACGCTCGCCGTACTCGGCCTCGAAGGCCAGCAGCGACCATTTCGTGCGGGCGTTCCACCACACCTACCACCTGCCGGTGCTGCTGTCCAATTGCTCGAACAACTACGGGCCGAACCATTTCCCGGAGAAGCTCATCCCTTTGGTCATCAACAACATCAAGCACAGCAAGCCGCTGCCCATCTACGGTGACGGCAAGTACACCCGTGACTGGCTCTGGGTGAAAGACCATGCCGATGCCATTGACACCATTTTCCACAAGGGCAAAATCGGTGAGACCTACAATATCGGTGGCAACAACGAGCGGAAGAACATCGAGCTGGTGACCACCCTCTGCGACATCATGGACGAGCTGCTGGGCCGTGCGCCCGGTACCAGCCGTGGCCTCATCACCTACGTGAAAGACCGCCCCGGCCACGACCGCCGCTACGCCATTGACTCCACCAAGCTGCAAACGGAACTCGGCTGGGAACCAACCATCCAGCCAGAAGAAGGCCTGCGCCTGACGGCAAAATGGTACTTGGAGAACGAAGAGTGGCTGGACCACGTGACATCAGGGGCTTACCAGCAATATTATGCTGGGCAGTATGCCTAGGGAAAACAAAAAAGCCGCTTAGTTCAACTGAGCGGCTTTTTTGTTTGTGGAATGCAGCGGAATTTTACACCAAACCCTCGTTCATCGCATACCGTACCAGCTCCGACACCGTTCCGAGTTTCAGTTTTTTCATGATGTTCTTGCGGTGGGTGTAAACGGTGTGAGGGCTGAGGTTGAGCTGCCCTGCGATTTCCTTGGCGATAAGTCCATTGGCCACGAGCCGCACGATGTCCACCTCACGGGGCGAAAGCGGGGTGGGGGAGCAGTCAGCTTCCTTGGGAAAGGACTTTTCGAGGAGATGGTTTAGTACGTTGGTGCAGTAGAATTTTTCATTGCGGGCAGTGGCTTCCACGGCGTCCATGATTTCCTTTTCGCCGCAGTGTTTGGACAAAAAGCTGTTCACACCACTTTCCAGCACTTGGTAAATGGTCTTTTTGTCATCGTCGCCACTGATGATGATGAGCCGTGAATTGGGGGAGGCCTGCCTTATTTTACCAACAGTTTCCGTGGAGAATTTGCCGGGCTGGGCATAGTCCAATACGACGATATCGGCTTGGGTGGATTTGAGTTTGTGCAGCAATTGCGGCTCCGAACTGGCTTCGCCCACCAGCTCACAGGAGGGCACTTCAGCCAGAATATGACGCAGGCCCACCCTGGTCAGGTAATGGGCGTCGGCGATTATCACAGCTGATTTTTGCATAATTTCCTTTTTGCGCTGCAAACTTAATGTACTTACTTGGATTTTTATGTTTATTTAGATTTAATTCAAATTGAAATAATGGATTTTCCAATTCCCTGCTAGGGTCGGTTACTTGAATTCCATAATGTAGCGCAAGCTGGGGAAGAAGGGCACCAGGGCTACAGCGACGACGTTGCGGGTAAGCTTGCCATTTTCGTCAAAGCTGTCACGGCGGGTATGGTAAACAGGGTTTTGTTGCACGTAGGTATTGTATGCGCCAAGTTTTAGGGTATGGTTGATGTTCCTGACGCTGAAATTGTGGTTGAAGGAAAAGTCGAGCCGATGATAAGGGGCCATCCTGAAGGGGTTCAGTTCCGTGATGACGCTCACCGTGTTTATTTCAGTTGGGGCGCCACCAATAGGTTGTTCTACTTCGAACTGAACGGAAGGGAACGTGAACGCAGTGCCCGTGGCAAAGGTGAATCCTGCCGAAAACTCCCAGCTTTTGCTCATTTTGTAGAGGTACTGGACGTTGAAGTTGTGCCGCCTGTCCAAGCGGAGCGGGTATTTTTTGCCGTTGTTTACGCCGGGGCCTGGCTGTGAATCGTTTTGCCCAAACTGGCGGTCGGAGTGTGCATAGGTGTAGCTGAACCAGCCGCCCATTTTGCCCCGTTCTACTTTTACCAAAAGCTCGACACCATAGGCCCAGCCCTTGCCTTGGGCAATATCGTCCTGCCAGTTGGTCGAATTGACGGTTTCGAGCGTGCCGCCTTGGTAGTAAATGATGCTGCTGAGTAGCTTGTAGTAACCCTCTAGGTCAATGGTGAGCCACGGTTTCGGGCGGTACTTGGAGCCTAAACTTAGCTGCCAAGCCCGTTGTGGCGGAGCATGTTCGGTGGCACTCACCCAGAGGTCTTTAGGGAGGCCAATATTGGTAGGGCTTAACAAATGCAGGAACTGGGTATTGTAGGTTGCGGTCAGGTTGTACGATACATTTTGACCTTCGAAGAAATTCAAAATCAGCCTGGGTTGCGGCGCAAAAAACTTCTTGCCATTGACAATCAAAAGCGAGCCTCTGAAGCCGATATTTGCATGGATATTGTCATTGATTTTCACTTCGTCCTGCACATAAACGTCAAATTCACTGGAAATGAGCGGGTTTTTCAAGTAGGCACCAATCGTGTCCCTGATTTCGGCATCAAAAATGGTCACTTCCTCAAAGCTGACGATTCCCGGCTGGAATTTGTGCCGAATGAAACTGGTGCCAAAACGGAACCGGTGCTTCCTGAAAGTGGTGTAATCGAAATCTGTTTTCAAGCCAATATCATTGATGCTGGATTTGTATTTTTGAAAAAACACATCCCTCGTAATCCGAGCATCCCCCCTCAGCAGGTCAAGGTCAACCAACTCCTCTGAATTGTAGAAATATTGGCTGTAAATGGCCGTGACGTTTGCAAAAATTTTCTCTGAAATCAAGTGGTTCCACCGCAGCGAAGTTATTTTGTTGCCCCAATTGATGACCTCTTCGTTAGAAACGATGGAGAGTGTGTCGGTGAACCACCGGTCCTGGCTAATCTTATTCGTGAAATTGTCTTTGCCGTTGTAAATGCTCAGGTGCAGCCTGTCTTTTGGTGAAATGGCGAAATTCACCTTACCGTTAAAATCGCTGAAATAATATTTGAGGAAGCCGTATTTACCGTCATTTTCCCGGATTCGCCTGCTAATCGGCACCGAAAAAAAGTCAAGTAACGACCTCCTGCCCGACACAAACCAAGAGCCTTTTCCCTTGGCGAGCGGGCCTTCCACGGTCATTTGTAGGGAGCTAACGCCCATTTCCACTTCCCCTTGCACCTTTTTAGTATTGCCTTCTTTGGTCTGGATGTCCCAAATGGACGAAACCCTGCCGCCGTATTGCGCTGGGAAATTGCCTTTCATGATTCTAGCGCTGCGCACAGCGGCAGTATTGTAAATGGAATAAAGACCTAGCCCATGAGAAGCGTTGTAAACGGGCACACCGTCAAGCAGAAAC
>JALOMF010000269.1 GCA_025455635.1 Saprospiraceae bacterium
TAAGCTTAATTCACTTAAAGCTGATATTTCAGATTTACCAAACGGGCAACTTAACATTATCCAAACTAATTACTTTTTGGTGTCTAGTTCTAGCGGTACCCCTGAGAATAATACAGTTAAGGGAAAAACTTATCTTTCCGACTACTTTGCCCACGACGACGGCACAGCCGAATGGCAAGTTTTCTTCGAGCACCCAGTGGGTGGTGAGCAGTTTGCATCCAAGTTTCATGCAAACGTAGCAGACAGGCTCCACGCCGTACAGCTCATGTTTCCGCACGTGAACGGCGATGTTTCCGACCAGTTTTTCAACCTGAAAGTTTGGGTCGGTTCGTTGGACTCGGAGCCGGTACTGTACCGCCAGTTGCTTACGCCGTTATATCCGAACCTTGTTTACGACACCTTGCAAGGTTTCACTACCTACTTGCTCGATGATTTTGCTGGGAATCCAACCCCGGTGGACATCCCTGCCGGCACGGATTTCTATATTGGCTTTGAGCAAGAAACACCTACCAACCTTGGCATCCCGCTTGGCTTCGACGTGCAAAACCCCTGTGAATGCAGTTGGGTGAAACTTGAGAGTACTGGTGACTGGTTCCAATTTCCATCGGACATACCGGGCGCAATTATGATGCGTGCGGTTATGGCCGAGACCAAAAGTACCAGCGGTGCGCAGGAGGTGGAAAATGAAAGTTCTGCCTTTCAAGTCCAATTCTACCCCAACCCCACCACCGGCCAGTTGAACATCTCGCTGGCCACGGGCAATTTTGATGATTTCGAGTACGCCATTTTCAACAACCTCGGACAGCGGGTAGGGCAGGGTACACTGCTGCAAAGCCTGGACCTGAGCAGCTTGTCCAACGGCATCTACTCGGTGCAGGTCGTGAACCCGAAAACGGGTGAGCAGCTTGCGAAGCGAATAGTTTTGGCAAAAGATTAATTTTGCGGTGAAATCTGGCGGTAGCTATCAAGCTTTCGCTTTTTACAAACCAATCTTTTTCAAAAAAATGGACATAACCGTAGAAGAACTTAAGAAGCGACTGGACGCTGGGGACAATAATTTCGTGCTGATTGACGTGCGGGAACCTTACGAGCACGAGGAATTTAACATCGGCGGCAAATTGGTGCCCGTAGGCTCCGTGATGACGGCAATTCCCGACCTGCTCGACCACAAAGACGATGAGGTGATTGTGTACTGCCGCTCCGGCAATCGCAGTGGCATGGCCAAGCAGTTGCTGGTGGCTTCCGGTTTTTCAAATGTGAAAAACACGCTGGGCGGGATGCTCGCTTGGCGTCAGGCTTTTGGTTGAAAACCCCCAAGTCTGCTGGACAAAAAAAATCCCTGCTTGATGTCATTGACCGCAAGCAGGGATTTTTTATTCACAAAATCGTGGGTTATCACGACTTGGCCTTCACGTAGCTTTTCACACCGTCGGTGTTCAGTTTTTTCACCAATTTTTCAGCTTCGGCCATGTTGCCAAAGCGGTCAACCAGTACGACGGCGTATTTGCCTTTGTCAAACAACTCGACACGGGCATTTTCATATCCGAGTTTGTTCAGCTTTTTCACTTGCTTGTCAGCCGATTCCCGTATGCTGAACGAGCCAGCCAGCACCATGAATTTGCCGTCAGAATAGGTCGCTTTTGCTGCGTCGTCTGTGGCAGATGAGCCTTTTTTTGGCGTTGATTTTACGCCCGTTGCCGCCGAAACAGCTTCTTCAATTTCGTCCTCGCCTTGGGTGTCAGTAGCCGAAGTTTCTGCTTTGTCGGCAGGAACGGAAGTGGTGGCAGGCTTGGTGGCAGTGGTTTTGTCAGTGGCAGCGTTGCCTTTTTCAGCGGCAGCGCCCGTGGAGTCAACCGACTCGTCTATTTCGTAGTCATAAACGTCTTCGGCCTCGGTCTCGACATTGTTTGCGGAAATTTCCGTTTTGTCGGTGGCCTTGTCGCCATTGAAGACATTGGTCATTTTGTAAACCAAAAAGAGGATGGCCATGATGCAGATGCCAACGATGGCGATGGTTACGTAGTCTAGTTTGGACATGGTATCAGAAGTTGTTTGTTTAAAAAACCTATGAGCTGGCCCAAAACAAGCCTCGGTGCGGCGGGGAGAGGGGCAGCGTTATTTTAGTAAAACGTTCAACAAAACAGAAAAAGTTGGTCGCTTCGGGGGTAAAAATAGTTTGAAATGTTGGAAACAGCAAACCCGCTCCGCTGCTTACCTTCGCAGCCAAGGAAATTTTAGAAAAATCACTATTTTTCAAGCACATGAACCTCAAAATCATATCCGCTGGTGCCGGCTCCGGCAAGACTTACCGCCTCACCAAAGAGCTGGTTGAGTTGTTGGCCTCCGGCAATGTCAGGGCCAGTGGCATCATCGCCACCACTTTCACCAACAAAGCCGCCGCCGAACTGCAAGAGCGGGTGCGGGTGCGCCTGCTGGAAGCCGGGCTGACCCAAGCTGCCAACGACCTCACCAATGCACTGATTGGCACGGTACACGGCCTCGGCGTGAAGCTGCTCAAGCGCTTTGCCTACGAGGCGGGCGTGTCGCCGCAGGTGGAAATCATCGCCGACGAAGACCAGCAGATGCTCTTCAACCAGTCGCTTTCGATGGTGCTCACCAACGAACGGGTGGAGGAGATGGAGCGCCTGTCCGACCGGCTCGGCCTGACCAAATCTGATTTTGGGAAAACGGACTGGCGGAAACTCCTCAAGGACCTCGCCGAAGTGGTGCGGGCCAACGACTTTGGCGACGAGGTGCTCGAAGTGAGCAAGCAGCGCTCCTTCGACAGCTTTGCCCGCTTCCTCGACCCGGCCATCGAGCGCCCGGAGGAGGCTTGGCTCGACCTGTTGAACGAGCAGTTGGACAGCACCATCTCACGGCTCGAAAACAACGGCGACACTACCAAGGTGACCGCCGATGGCGTTAAATCGCTGCGGGAAATCAAGTCGGAAATTCGCTTGCGCAACAGCCTGAACTGGCACCAATGGGCCAAAATTGCGAAGACAAAAGTGGGCGCAAAAAGCAAGGACGACCTCGCCGATTTGGTGGATTTTGCCAATACGCATTTGAGTCATTCGGCGCTTCGCAACGATGTTAAAGCGTTCATTTTCAACATCTTCGAGCTGGCGGCGGCGGCCATGGACGAGTTTGAGCGCTTCAAGAAAAGCCGTGGCCTCATTGACTACAACGACATGGAGAGCTACGTGAAGCGCCTGCTCGACGACCCCACCGTGCAGGAGGTGCTGGCCGAGGAGCTTGACCTGCTGCTCGTGGATGAGTTTCAGGACACCAACCCGCTGCAATTGGAGATTTTCGTGAAACTCTCCCGTTTTGCGAAGCACTCCATCTGGGTGGGCGACCCCAAGCAGAGCATTTACGGTTTCCGTGGAGCCGACCCGGCACTGATGCAGGCCATCATTGATGGTCAGGGCGGGCTGCAGCCGGAGAACATCCTCTCGCACTCGTGGCGCTCCCGGGAGGATGTGGTTTTTGCTTCCAACGCCATTTTCACCAAAGCATTTTCGAGCCTGCCCGCAGAGCAGGTAGCACTCCAGCCCATGCGCCGCAAGCTGGCCAGCCCCGACTCCGCCAACCAGCAGGACGAACCTGCCGAGATGGGCAATGCCCTCTTGCACTGGCATTTCAACTATGACGGCGATGGCCGCAAGCCGGGCAAGGAGTGGCTGCACCACTGCATCGCCAACACACTGCGGCTGAACCTGGAGCGGGGCATCACCATTTTGCCGAAAGGCGAAAAAACATACCGACTGGCGCAGCCGGGCGACGTGGCCATTCTTTGTCGTTCCAACAACGACTGCCGGGAGGTGGCCGAGGCACTGCACCGGGCCGGGCTTCGGGCTGCCATTTCGAGGGCCGGGCTGATGGATACTGCCGAGGCGAAACTGATTTTGGCCTGCTTGAAATTCATCCTGAACAAGTACGACTCGCTTTCCATTGCCGAGATTCTGCTCTTGGCTGCGAGGCTGGAACTGCATGAAATCGTGGAGAATCGGCTGGCCTACCTAGAAGCTTCGGAGCTTGGCAAACCGGACTTCAAATGGGGCGAGGAGAACGAGTTCGTGCAGCGGCTAAATGCGCTCAGGCCGAGGGTGGCCGAGCTTTCTGGCTCCGAAATACTGACCCTGCTGCTGGAGGAACTGGAGCTGCGGCGCATCATCGTCACTTGGGGCAATGTGGAGCAGCGCCTCGCCAACGTGGACATGCTCATCCATTTTTCATTGAAATACGAGCAAGCCTGCAACCGGCTGCACAGCGCTGCGTCGTTGGGTGGCTTTTTGTTGTGGGCAAATGATTTGGCGCAAAACGAGGCCGACCTCCAAGGCTCAGGCGAGGGGCCATTGGCCGTCAACGTGCTGACCTACCACAAGAGCAAGGGCTTGGAGTACCCAATCGTGGTTTGCCACAGCTTGGAGCAAACGCTCCGGGAGGATGTGTGGGGCATCTCCCTCGTGCCCGAAACCGATGCCGTGGACCTGAACAACCTGCTTGGCAACCGTTGGCTGCGGCTTTGGATAAACCCCTACGCCGACCAGTACCGAGGGACGTTACTGGAGGAGCGCATGGCCGATTCGTCCGAAAAATCGCAAAAGCGACTGGCTGCACTGGCCGAGGACAACCGCCTGATGTACGTCGGGCTGACCCGTGCCCGGGATTACCTCGTGTTTCCGACCCGTGAAAAACAGCCGATTTGGCTGAACCGGGTGTGCTACAATGGACAAGAAGAACAACCTTCCTTGGATGCAAACTCAAATGAATGCTTCTGGGAATGGGAGGGCAAGGTGATGCTCAAGACCACCGAAGTCGTGTATTTCCCAAATGATTTCCCGCACTCGACCATTGCTGAGGCAGCGGTGACGCAATTGGCGGCTAGGCAAGGAAGGGGTGATTTTCAGCCGCTCATTGCCGAACCAAGCGATGATACGGGCAGTTTTCAGCTGAAACAGCAAGCAAGTTGTTTCGCTCCGTTCGATTTGCCAGAAGTGCCTGAGCGACAGGGAGTTGCGAAGGCATTCCAAGCATACTTGTTGGCCTTAAACAATGGGTTGCCGCCAGCCAGTCAACAGCTGCAAGCCGAGCAGTTGCTGGCAAGGTTTGATGCGGCAGAACTGGTCAAATGCGACACTTTTCTGGAAAAAGCCGGGCTTTTTCAGCAATGGGTATCTAATTCCTTCAAAGCTAAACGGGCGTTCACATGTTTTCCGTGGGTCGCTGGTGGCACTGGGCAAGTTCACAAAGGGGAGTTAGACCTGTTGTTGGAGACAGAAGCGGGTGTAGTCATCCTCCAATTTACAAAATTCGTGGGTGAACATAAGTTGAGACAACGGAAGCTAAAATCGGAGTCCACGGCACTTTTGCCCGCAAAGCAGGTACTGAAAAGCCATTTTGGTAAGCAATCGGTACAGGTTTGGGTGGTGTTCCTGCTGTATGGTGAAGCGTATGAAGTTTGACAAAAAATTAGGGGCGGCACTATCGTGTCGCCCCTGTTTTGAGAAATGTATAAAGTAGATTGATAATGGATTTTTTGCTTTTAATGACTTCCGAAAGGTATTTATTGGCCAGGTGTAGCTATTTTTTCGGAGGCAAAAACCGCTTTGTATTCGGATGAAGACTTCTCCTTGCCGTCGTCATTTTTTTCGTTGGCATAAATTGATTTAGTGCTGATTGTGTCCATGTCAATATTACCACTGTAATTGTAAACCAACAAGCTGCCATTTCTATCAAAATCTATCACGCCAAGGTCGTTTCCGGGATTGGTGCCATACGTGTTCGGCTCAAGGAAAGGGTCATTTTCGTTGTCGATAAGGCTGATTTTTGCAGCTGCATCTTCCACAACGAAGGTGAAAAGCAAAGTTTCCTTGCCTGCTGCATATTTGATACGAGGTTCGTCCGATACAAAGCCAAACGAAATATAGGAAGTTTCAGGAGCTTCCATCGGCCCATCAACCCTGGCGTTTTCAATCCACGTTCCACCATAGTTTTCCAAGCCAACGTAAACGAAGCCAATGGGAGCCACGACGGTGACTTGGCCTGAACCGGTAGTTGATTTTTTCGATGGCAGAATGG
>JALOMF010000270.1 GCA_025455635.1 Saprospiraceae bacterium
AAAGCGAGTCCATGCTGTCTTGCCCCGTTTGCAATAGGTTTAGCCCAGTCAAGTAATGGTAGCCGATTCGACCCGCCAACGATTCACCACTTTGTTGTTTAAGGGTAGAGGAGGCGCTGCCCAAGAGCAGGTAGCGCTGTTTGGGTTTGTTGTCCACAAGGTAGCGCAGCAAGGGGAAAAGTTCGGGCTTGCGCTGTACTTCGTCAATCACAATCAGCCCTTCCAGTTTTTCCAGCACGAGCTGTGGATTGTCCAAGGCCGCCATGTCCCTGGGGTTTTCGAGGTCGAAAAAATGGTCGGGATGGAAGGATTTGGAGAGGGTCGTCTTACCGACTTGACGCGGCCCTAAAATCGCCGTGACCGGGAACACTTCCAACAAGGTTTCGACTTCCTTGACGTCCTGCTTCCTTTCGATTATCGTATTTTCCATACCATCCTTTTTGTTGTAAAAATACAAACATCCTTGAAAATTCGGAGTGGCGCTCCGAATTTTCAAGGATGTTTTCATGGAATGGGAAAGATTATAGCTTGGAAAGTCCTTCCAAAATGAAGTAGCTCACGGCCTTTCCCCCAAAAACAACCGCAGCATGTTCAGCGCATGGTACGCCGAATACTGAATATTGACGAGGCGGTTCCTGCTCAATTGCAGCTTTTTGGTCACGGTGCGCTCGGCATCCCCTACGGCAATCCAGACCGTGCCCACGGGCTTCTCAGGGGTGCCGCCATCCGGCCCGGCGATGCCGCTGGTAGCTACCGCAATATCGGTGCCGAGCAGTCGGATAGCCCCTGCCACCATCTCCCGCACGGTCTGCTCACTGACGGCGCCGTGTTGCTCCAGCGTTTCGGGTTTTACGCCTAATTGGTTCATTTTCACAGCATTGGCATACGAAACCACGCTGCCCATGAAGTAGGCGGACGACCCCGGCACACTCGTAACGAGGTGCGCCAAATAGCCGCCCGTACAGCTCTCCGCTGTCGAAAGCGACCGGTTTTTTTCTTTCAGAATACGGCCAACGGCGCTCTCCAAGCTGTCGTCGCCGTAGCCAGCGATGATGCTGGGCGGCAGCAGGGCCTCCATTTCCCGGAATTTCTCCTCCAAGGTTTTTTCCACAAAAACGGGGTCGGCATCGCTCACGGTCAGGCGCAGCCGCACCCGAATGATGGCGGGCAGGTAGGCCAGTTTCACCTGCGGTGGCAGGTTTTCCTCGAAATCCTTTAGGTACTCGGCGATGGTGGACTCGCCCTCGCCAGCCGTGAAAAGGGTGCGGTGGGCGGTGGGCAGGGCATCGAAGCGCTCCTGCAACCGGGGCAAGACCTCGTGCTGCATCAGGTACTCCATCTCGAAAGGTACGCCGGGCATGGTAGCCACTACTTTGCCCCCTTCCTCGAACCACATGCCGGGGGCTGTACCCATTTTATTGGTCAGTACGGTGGCGTTCTGTGGCATGAGGCATTGGGTGCGCACGGCCTCGGTGATGGTTTTGCCGATGCGCTCGTAAATCTGTTGGAGCCGCTCCAATGTTGGCTGGTGGAACACAAAGCCGACGCCGTAGAAATCAGCGATGGCCTTCTTCGTCACGTCGTCCTTGGTGGGGCCGAGGCCGCCCGTCACCAGCACGATGTCGGCCTGCTGGGTGGCGCTCCGCAATGCTTGGATGATGGCCTCATGGTCGTCGCCGACTGCCGTGCGCCCGGTCACTTTCGCCCCGATTTCGAGGAGCATTTGCGCCATTTTGGCCGAATTGGTGTCAATGATTTGGCCGATGAGCAGCTCGTCGCCGATGGTGAGGATGTGAACTTGCATGGATAGCTTGTTTTATTGTTGAATTGTTGTGATTGTTGGAGGTCGGAACAACAATTCAACAATTTAGTAATCCAACAATTCAGGAAAACCTTATTTCTTTTAAATCAAAGCACTCGATTTCACCGCCCACCTGCACCTTCAGCCGGCCCAATTCGTCAATGCCGAGGATGGTGCCTTGGAAGGTTTCGCCGCTGGGCCGCAGGTAGCTGGCCAGCTGGCCGAAGCGGTAAAGGTGGCGGAGGTAGTCGTGCCGCAAAGGAACTATTTTCCCGGCTTTTAGTTGAAGGTAGCGCCCTTCCAAATGCTCGCAAAGCTGGGGCACGAGGCCATCCAGCGGGTGGTTTTGGCCAGTTTCGAGGCGCAGCGAAGTGGGGTTGGGCGGGTTGGTGACGAAGTCGGTTTGGTTGATGTTTATGCCGATACCCGCAACCGTAGAGCGTATTTGCGTGTTCACGAGTGAGTTTTGTATCAAAATGCCCGCAATCTTGCGGGAGCCGACGTAAATGTCGTTGGGCCATTTGATGGAAACGGGGCGGTCGGGCAGGCTGTTTTTCACCAAATCAAAAACGGCCAACGAGATGCACTGGTTGAGCTGGAACTGGTCTTTTGCCTCCAAAAAATCGGGGTAAAAAATGACGCTCAAGCTGATGTTCTTGCCCGGCTCCGACTCCCAGCTACTGCCAATTTGTCCCCTGCCAGCGGTCTGGCAATGGGTCGAAATGACAGTTCCCGCAGCTGGTTTGCTTTTTGATAAAAGCACCTGGGCGTGGGCATTGGTGCTGTCCACTTGGGGCAGTTCTAGCAGGGTTTGCCCGACAAATAATGTATTCGGTCTTCTCAATAGAAAATTAGTTCGTACTTTTATCCTTTCAAAATGAAAAAAGTAGGGGCGAATCACGCCAATTAACAATAACAAGAACAAACTCCGTCGGCATGGCACGGCTGTTTTGGTTAAAAACAGGGAAAAAACGGCCAACGAGGGTTCAAAAGTAAACAAATCTGATTTGAGCGCACAAGCAGTTTTAAAAGCAACCCCCTCCCACGTGGAAGAGCTGAACGACCTTATCGTTGACAGCATCCAAGACATCAAAGGAAAAAACATCGTAAAACTGGACCTTAGAAAACTGGACGATGGCCCCACGGATTTCTTCATCATCTGTGAAGGGGATTCCACGACGCAGGTCAAGGCCATAGCGGGCAATATCCACAAGCGGCTCAAGGAAGAACTGGGACAGCCACCCTACCACGTGGAGGGCGTAGCCACTGCCCGCTGGATTTGCATGGACTGCTTCAACACGGTCGTGCATGTTTTCCACCGGGAAGCCCGTGAGTTTTACGATATCGAGAACCTTTGGAGCGACGCCAAATTTACGGAGTACGAAAACCTCTGAGGCCGTAATCCACAGGCTGGCGGTCGTTCAAACTGAGAACAACGTCCAAAACAGGCACGGAAAAACAAGGTATTCTGAACACACCAGTCTTTTCTGTGTTTTTTGGAAAAAATCTGAACCAAACAAGTAGGAGGCATTCATTCAAAGCTGCCAACCTACTTTTCTTCAAGGATAATGGAAAACAACCAAGATAACAAAAATGGCGCAAAGTTCAACCCCTACTGGATTTACGGGGTCTTGGCGCTTTTCTTCATCGGCCTCAATTTCTTGCCCATTTCGAGCAATACCAGCGAGCCTAAAACTTTTGAGGATTTCGTGGTCATGGCCAAGGAAGGCGATGTGGAAAAACTGGAGGTCGTGAATGAAAAATACGCCCAGATTTTTCTGAAAGAAGAGGCCATCAAGAACAAAAAAGAGAAGTACAAGGACGCCTCCAAGAGTTCGTTCGGCAACAAGCGCCCGCACTACACTTTCGACACAGGCCCTTCCGAGAACTTCGCAAAAAAAATGGGCGAGCTGAACGCCACCTTGCCTGCCGACCGTCAAGTGACGGTTTATTATTCCGAAAAACAAAACTGGCTATCGCCCATCATCAGCTTGCTGCTGCCAATAGCGCTGCTGGTACTGCTCTGGATCTTCATCATGCGACGGGTTGGCGGCGGCGCAGGAGGCCCCGGTGCACAGATTTTCAACATCGGCAAATCCAAGGCTACCCTCTTCGACCAAAACTCGAAGGTGAACATCAACTTCGCCGACGTGGCTGGCCTTGACGAGGCAAAGGAGGAAGTGATGGAAGTCGTTGACTTCTTGAAAAATCCCAAAAAATACACTGCCCTTGGCGGTAAAATCCCCAAGGGCGTACTGCTAATCGGCCCTCCGGGCACGGGCAAGACGCTGCTCGCCAAGGCCGTAGCTGGCGAGGCGGGTGTGCCATTCTTCTCCATTTCCGGTTCCGACTTCGTCGAAATGTTCGTGGGCGTGGGCGCCTCACGGGTACGTGACCTCTTCCGTCAAGCACGGGAGAAAGCTCCCTGCATCGTTTTTATTGACGAAATTGACGCCATTGGCCGTGCCCGTGGCCGCAACACCATGCAGGGCGGCAACGACGAACGGGAGAACACCCTCAACCAGTTGCTGGTAGAAATGGACGGCTTCCCGACCGACAAGGGCGTCATCCTGATGGCCGCTACCAACCGCCCCGACGTGCTAGACTCTGCACTGATGCGCCCCGGCCGCTTTGACCGCCAGATTGCCATTGACCGCCCAGACCTCAAGGGCCGGGAGGCCATCTTCAAAGTGCACCTACTGAACATCAAGACCTCCGAAACCGTGACGCCGTTCGAGCTGGCAGAAATGACACCGGGTTTTGCTGGTGCCGAGATTGCCAACGTCTGCAACGAAGCGGCACTCATTGCGGCCCGCCGCAACAAGGAGGAAGTGGACATGGACGACTTCAATTACGCCCTTGACCGGGTAATTGGCGGCTTGGAGAAAAAGAACAAGCTCATTTCACCAGAAGAAAAAGAGATAATCGCCTACCACGAGGCAGGCCATGCCGTGTGTGGCTGGTACCTCGAACACGCCATGCCACTGGTGAAAGTGACCATCGTGCCACGTGGCATCGGTACGCTGGGCTATGCCCAGTACCTGCCCAAGGAAGAATACATCACCCGCACGGCACAACTGCTCGACCGCATGTGCATGACCTTCGGCGGGCGGGCTGCCGAGGAGGTGATTTTCGGCAAGGTGTCCACCGGTGCCCAAAGCGACCTCGACCAAGTGACGAAGATGGCCTACAGCATGGTGGCCGTGTTCGGCATGAACGAAAAAGTGGGGCAGGTCTCATTTTACGGGATGCAAAACGACAGCTTCAACAAGCCCTACTCGGAAGAGACGGCAGGCATGATTGACGCAGAGGTGCGCAATATCGTGAGCGTGCAGTTCAACCGGGCGAAAACGCTGCTGGTCGAGCGCAGGAAAGAGCTGGAAATCATTGCGAAGCAGCTCTTGGAAAAAGAAGTGCTGCACAAGGCTGACTTGGAACGGCTCATCGGCCCAAGACCATTTGCTTGGCCAGACGACCACCGCTCGCACCTGAACGGCATCCTGTCAGTGCCAGCCAATGACCTTTCCACTACGGAAGGCATTATAAAAGAATAATGAATTTATAAAACAGCTAATTCCGACGGGCTATCCAACTGTGTTGGATGGCCCGTTTTCATTTGAGTAACGGGCTGCGGCATCCTTAGGTGGGGAGCGTTTTTTTGTAAAAAATGTGGAAGTAATGAATGAAATTTACCGCTGGGAAGGTTCTGCAGTTCCTTTTTCAATTCAGTCCAATGAAAGCCATCATACCCGTAGCAGGAGCGGGCACTCAATTGCGCCCGCTGACTTATACCCAGCCCAAACCGCTCATCCCGGTAGCTGGTAAGCCCATTATTTCGTTCATCGTTGACCAGCTCAAGGCAGCAGGGGTGGTGGAGTTTGTGTTCGTGCTGGGCTATTTGGGTGAAAAAATCCGTGACTTCATCGAGCAGCAATACCCCGAAATTGACAAAACCTTTGTGGAGCAGGCACAGCGATTGGGGTCGGGCCACGCCATCTGGTCGGCAAGGGAGCAGCTTCGGGGCACCGATGAACTAATGATATATTTCGGCGACACGATTGTAGAAATGGATTTCGATGAAATAATGAAGTCCCCTCACTCTTGCCTCGCCATCAAAAAAGTACAGGAAGATATTGAGAATTTCAGTTTCAATACTTCGGTTTCTTCCTTTATGATCGCGGTGAACGAACTTACGGCACAAAAATGCAATTCGCGTGAAGTTTTGGAGCAATTGGCAATTCTTATTTCGCCTTACGCGCCGCATATTGCGGAGGAGCT
>JALOMF010000271.1 GCA_025455635.1 Saprospiraceae bacterium
AGGTCGTTTTTGAGTGGAAAGTCGGCAGCCACCGGCATCAACCTGCTGCTCGAAAAAGGAGCAGAAGGCATCTTCAATGTAGGAGGGGGCACGGCCATCAGCCGCTATGAGTTTGCTGTTTTGGCGAGCAGGTCACTTAATTTGCCGGAGGCAACCATCATCTCGAAATCACAAATGGAGGTGGAATCCAAGGCATTCAGGCCAGCCAATTTGACCATGAACTTGGAGAAAATCAAAGGACTGGGCTTTGTTCCCGATTATAAGATTGAGCACCTAAGCCATTGATTAACAAGCTATTAAAAAACATACATCCCCCTAAACGAGAGGAAGTAGCCGATTAGGCCATCCAAGTTTTCATTGTGCTTTTTGTTGTTGTAAAGCAGGTTGATGGAGCGGGTCCACCTTGAGCCGATGGCAAAATGCTTGGTGAGGAAAACATCGGCCCCAACGGTGAAACTGTAGTCGTTCACGTTGAATTTTTCAACCTCCGTATCGTGAAAACTGGCAACTGCGGTAGCTTCAATCAACCTACCATACGAAAAACCTGCTACTGCTTGCACTTTGTAAAAATCTTCTTCTTCGATGTACCAATCCTTGTAGCTCAACATGATTGGCACTTCGGCGTATTGTAAGTTGATTTTCATATCACCATCCGGGTTGTTGGGTAATCGCTGAAAGCTGCCTCGCTGCGAGTAGAGCATTTCAATAATCAAATCCATTTTGTCCTTCAGCATGGCAGTGGCCCTAAGCCCTCCATGAAGCCCCAGCTTTTTGTAACCCGCAAACTCGTCGCCCCTGATTTGCGAAGCATTTAAGCCAAATACAAGCCCTGCTTTGAACCGCTGTTGGGCCTCGGCTTTTTCTATTGAAAACAAGGCAATGAAAAGCAAAAAACAGGATGTTGCAAAGATTTTATTCATGATGACTAATGACTTGAAGGGTAGTTAAGTTGTAAATATGCCAAACGTCAAACCGCCGCTGCTTGTTTTCCATGCTCAAATTCTTGACGGATATGCAGCATCTGGTCGTCAATCCACTGCTTGGTCGCAAGCAGCAGGTATTGCATGTCATCTGACTGAATTGGCTGGCCGAAATGCAGCTTGACATTGCATCTTTTTTTGCCAAAACACCGGAAAAAATGCGTGATGAAAGTCTCGTCGCCCACCCAAGAATCATTGATGTCTTCGTAATCAATGGCCATGGGCACCAAACTGAACCCATTATTTGCAGCCAAAACAAAGGAGCCGGGCTTGAAATCAATTGTAGTCGGTTCGAGGTGGGTCGTGCCCTCTGGGTAAATCAGCACCGAGAGGCCAGTTTCCAGGGTGTTTTTCATCGCCTCCAAGGTCGCCGAGCGGCTGGCCTTGCTATCCCGTTTCACAAAAATGATTCCTGTGAGTTTGGCACCATAACCCACCAGCGGCCAGTCGGCCACCTCGGCCTTCACCACTGGCAGCGACCCCACTTCGCTCAATGCGATTATCCCGTCAATATAGCTCCGGTGGTTGCCAACATAGAGGTAGGTGCCAGTTGGGTGCTTTGAATTCATGGTCACCCTGATTCCCATCATTTTGAGGGCCCAAGGCAGCCAAGCTCGGCTGGTTTTGAGTGCATGATTGTAGTCTTGCCCCCTGAAAATGCCTGGCACGACTACCCAGACGATGTGGAAAATCAGGCAACCAACTAGCACCAAAGCACGGTAAAAAAGTCTAAAAAATTTCATCAAACTTGAAGATAACCAATATGTTTTTGTGCAAAAAGCCCGCAAACCTAGCTGTTTTGAATTTCTTCTGGGCAAAAATCCATGACGGACCTCCATCATCAAAGTCAAACCTTTGAAATATCAGCCTGCCTCCTTCCGTAGGGAATCAATCATGGCAATGGGCACGTCGCTCAAGTTTAGGATGATGAAACCGTCCAGCACATCCGAAAAATTGGGGTCAACATTGAAACTGATGAAGCGGGCATTGAGCTTGAGGTACTGCTTCACCAGCACCGGCAGTTTGAAGTGTGCAGGCTCAATGTCCTCAATCAGGTTGTCAAGCGCTTGTAGCTCGTCGCCAATGTTTTCGGCCAGCAGCTCGATGTCAACCTTGTCCACTTTGACCTTGAAGGGCTTTCGGGGCTTCAAAAATGCGGCAAGTTCGTGGTTGAAAAAATACTTGTTGATAAACGCCACGATGATGCCACGGGAGAGGCTAGAGTAATATTTGCTGATGCTGACCGGGCCGTAGAGGTAGCTGAACCTTGGGTTTTTCAGCAAAAAAAACAAGATGCCCTTCCAAAGCAAGAACAAAGGCAATCGCTTGCGCTGGTGGTCTGGCACGATGAACGAGCGCCCCAGTTCCACCGATTTTTTCATAATCGGGTGGAATCCTGCCTTGATTTTAAAAAGGCTGCTGATGTAGAATCCGTTCACGCCGTAACGCTCAAAAATCTCGTCGCCAATGCCCATGCGGTAGCCGCCAGCAATTTGCTGCGCAACCCGGTCCCACAACAACAATTGGTGGTAGTAAAGGTCGTATTCGTCGAGGTCACGTGCCTTGCCAGTGCCTTCGCCCACGACCCTAAAGGTCAGCTCCCGCAAACGGCCAATCTCCTGTAGCGTGTTCGGGATGTCCTTGGCCTCCACCACATAGATGTCGTAGTCGCCTTGGGATGCCACCAGCGAATGGAATTTCAAACCTGCTATTTCCCTGACAATCAATTCATTATCAATTGGCGCTGCGATTAGCTCTTCTTGTTCGGCAGGCAGTTTGAAAACATTGCGAAGGAAGAAAGGCTTCACTTCCAGCCCTGAACCGAGCGAGAATATTTTGGACTGGATATACCGTTTGAAGTCCTTCGGTTTTTCGATTTTTTGCTGGTCCTCCACCGTGATTTGGTTGCCCACCCGCACCGTAATCTTGTGGGGTTCGCCACGCATCCAAGCCACGATGCGCCCGCCCAGGCCCGGCCTTACAAAGCCTGGGAACGGTGTTTTCAACCGAACTGGCACTATCGGGATTTCCGCTTTTTTGATGACCCTCATCAGGCGTTTCAGGTACTCGTCACGAACGGGCGTGTCCAGTGTGCGGTCGGTGAAGTGTAGGATTAGGCAGAGCGAATAGCCCCCCGACTTGGCTTTCACCAGCTCTTTGAACAGGGTGCGGACGTATTCTTCCCATTGCAGCAAATTAAAATCCAGCAACAGGAAATGCTCAGAAAACGACTCAAAGGGAAGGCTACGCCGGGCGATGATTTTGCAGGGCACCTTGCTTTTTTCGAGCAGCCCAATCAGTACCATTTCGTCAATATCATCCAGTGCTTGGTTGACGATAAACAAAGTCGGAACCTTCACGGCAAGGTTTTTCAGGTCATGTAGGCTCGCTTCGACTTGAACATTTTTCTTGCGGAGGGCTTCGGCGATTTCTGGGTTTATGACGAAATTTTCAGGCATTTTTTCCAAAAGGTTAGACCAAAAACGGTACGTAATTCGGTGAGTATCAACAAGTGCGTCAAAGATAATTTCTGAGCAAGGGATTTAACGCTAATTTTGCCAAAAACAAAAATGCGTTCGATGAAAAATAAACACCGATTTACACTCGCTTTACTTTGCTTCGCAATCCAGGTTTTGGGGCAGTCGCATGTGACCGACTTCGGCGTGGAAATACAAGCCTACCCTACCGGACTGATTCCGGGCATCAGGTTCGAGCGGAGCTTCAGCGAAAAAGACCTCTTCACCTTGCGACTGGGCTTCCAAATCATTGACCACCGAGACCTCGGAATACAGGACGATGAAACGGGAACGGGTTACGGTGCTACCGTCGGTTACAAGCATTACTTCCGGCCAGGCTTCAAAGGGCTGAACCTTGGCCTTAGGCTTGATACTTGGTCAAATACCATAGACTGGACCAACAACATCCCCAATGGCTTCGAAACTGGGAGGTCATCCGTTTGGGTGTTGCAGCCAACCGCCGAACTGGGTTGGGGTATTGTGCTTGGTGAAAATGCCGTGGTCACACCCGCACTTGCTTTCGGTTACGAGGTAAATGTGAAGACGGATGGGAAGGAAACTGGCCAAGGAGCCATCATTTTGCTGGGAATCACACTGGCCTACCGCCTAAAATGATGTACTAAACGACAGTTGTGGTTCACCCACAAAAGCTTGTTTATCAATGCCTTAGCTAAGGAAATCCTATTTTTTCACCTTCGCAATGATGGTCTCGCCATCAATCACGGTTTGCCCGACCGTGACATTTGGAATCGTGCCCTCCGGCAAAATCAGGCCCACTTGACTGCCGAGCTTAATCAGTCCAATCACTTCGCCCGCTGCCAGCCCTTGGTCGGGTTCCACAAAATCCACGATGCGACGGGCCAGCAAGCCAGCCACTTGCACCACTTTGAACTTCATGCCGTTTTCCGCCTCAAAAAGCAGGTCGTTCCGCTCGTTCTCCAACCTAAGCCCGTAGCGGTTCGTTTGCACGAGCGCATTGTTGAACCGCCCTTTCACGTACTCGTTTTTCAAGAACTTGGCAGCCATGGGCGCCCGCTGGAAGTGGACATTGGTCACATCCATTTCGATAGCGATGAGCCACCCGCTGGAGTCCACGTCGGAGGTCATTACCTGCACGACCCCGGCATCTTTTTCCCAGGCGAGGGAGTCTTTCGTCCAGTGAACGATGGCGGCCACCTCGCCATTGGCAGGGCTGATGAAAGCGTCAGCGGCATTCGGGATGGTTCTGTCTGGCTGGCGCAGAAACCAAAATTGGTAGTAAGCCAAGCAAACAGCTATCAACAAAACAGCAGCGATGAAAAATTTTTTCAGCATTTTTTTGGTGTTGAAAACGATGAGAAATCAAGTAAAAACATGGAGCCACAAAGTAAACCAGCGTTTCGGGAACGAAAATGTTCTGGCAATGATTATTAAAAAAAATCGCCTAGGTTTTGAAAAAAAGAAAAAGCTCATATCTTTGCGCTCGCTTTTAGCAAACGGCTCAAAGCTTTCACGGTGAAGTAGCTCAGATGGTAGAGCAATGGACTGAAAATCCATGTGTCGGGGGTTCGATTCCCTCTTTCACCACCACCTAAGACCCCTTTCAGGCAACAGCTTGGAAGGGGTTTCTTTTTTCATTCAAGATTTCAAGCCGTTCAGGAAATCCACTGCCGACAGCCGCTTCCGGCCTTGCAGTTGCAGCTCCAGCAAGCGCACAAAGCCATCCGCCACCGCCACTTTCAGCGTTTTTTTCCCATCGGTCACATATTGCCCAATCGGCAATTGGTGTTCCGCCAGTTCTTTTTGCGTCCTGAAAACCTTTAGCTCAATGCCCTGCACGGCGTCCCAATTCGCTGATTGCCAAGGCGTTCCATCGGCCAAGGTCAAGGGGGCGGCCACCACCTTCCAAGCGCCAGGGTATGGGCTGAGGCCCCGCACGAAATTATGAACCTCGGCAGCCGTTTTCGTAAAATCAATCTCACAGGTTTCGTGGAAAATCTTCGGGGCGTGGCAGGCCAGCGAGTCGTCCTGTTTTTGCTTCGCAACATTGCCCCGCTCGATGGCTTTCACCGTTTTCAGTACCAGGTCGGCACCGAGCAGCATCATGCGGTCGTGGACTTCGCCCGCCGTGTCGTCTTCGCCGATGGGCATTTTGGCCTGAAAAAGCAGGTCGCCCGTGTCAATTTCATGCTGTAGGAAAAAGGTCGTGACGCCCGTTTCCCGCTCGCCGTTGATGATGGCCCAATTGATGGGGGCAGCGCCCCGGTACATGGGCAGCAGCGAGCCGTGCAGGTTGAAAGTACCGATTTTGGGCATCGCCCACACCAGCTCTGGCAACATTCGGAACGCCACAACTACCTGTAAATCAGCTTGGTAGCTTCGCAGTTGTTCCAAAAAACCGGGGTCACGCAGCCTCTCCGGTTGCAGCACGGGCAGTCCCCGGCTCACGGCGAATTGCTTCACCGCCGATTCCAACAACTGCTTGCCGCCCCTGCCCCCCAGCTTGTCGGTGGCAGTGACGACGGCGGCCACCTCGTAGCCATTGTCCAGAAGTACTTGCAAGGAGGGCACGGCGAAATCGGGCGTGCCCATGAAAATGAT
>JALOMF010000272.1 GCA_025455635.1 Saprospiraceae bacterium
AGCATCATAATGCAATGGATCTATTAGAATTACTGACAAGCAAACCATGAAAAAGTTTCTAGCACTAATCACAGGCGTCGTTTGTATCGCAGGCGTGGTTTCCTTGCATCGTACCTCCGCACAGGAATGTTCCGACATGAGTGCGTATATGATTGATGCTTCTGGACAATGTATTAATTTAGAGTATCTTCAGAACATAGGCCTTCCTAATGAGAATGGTGAGATTAATGGCAATGACAACGGTTTAATTCAGAAGGCAGCAGATATAGATCCAATATTTACAGAGGTTTCCACCTCATCGGGTGCTGCGCCTGGGTAACCCGTGCGAATGACGACGACGGGTTGGTTGAAATCGGGCATCAACTCGTAACTCAGGTTTTTGTACCCGATGATGCCGAGTAGCGCAAGCACGCTGAACAGTACGATAATCAGCGAAGGACGATTGATGGAAATTTCTGTGATGTTCATGCCCGATTAGTTTTTATTGGACAATTCAATTTTTCCAAACATTCCCGCCCGAAGTGCATGGTTTGAAAAGTTATTGACTGTTAATTGCACTGGAAAACTATTGCCCATATTGGCTTTGCTCGCTATCAGGCTGACCTTGCCCATGAGTTTTTTATCAGGAAAAACGTCTGCTACGATTTCGTGGGTTTGCCCGGTTTTGAAATACCTCAAATCGTTTTCGGGCACATTTATCGTGAATTTCAATTGACCAATATCAAGGATATGCAACAGCGGAACCCCAAGTGCAGCAAAGCCGCCTACTTCATTTAATTTACCATAAACAATTCCGTTGAAAGGGGCTTTGATACTGGTTTTATTGATTTGCGCTTTAATGCTCGCCCGTTGGACTTGGGCGGATTTCAATCCCAATTGGGCCTTTTCCAACTGAACGCCTTGCACTGCATCTGCTTTTGCCAAAATGGAATAGCGGTTCACATCAGCTATCAAGCCCTCGATTTGCACTTCCACCGATTGCAATTGCAGTTGCAAAAGCGCATCGTCCAACTGTATGAGTGTTTGCCCCTTGGTCACAATGCTACCCGCATCTACAGTGATAAGGTTGATTTTGCCCTGTATTTCAGCGCTGATTTTCGTTTCCCGAATTGGTTCAAACGTGCCCGTAAAAACAAGGTCGCCCACCTCGTTTTCGGCTGTTGGTGATGCGGCTTTTCCGGTCGAATCAGGTGTTTCCATGATGTCGTGATGATAGACACGTTCTTCGGTAATGGCTTTATTCTTCTTTAATTTGAATGCAATGCCACCAAAAACGGCAATCAAAATAATGGCGGGAATCAAGTAAGGAAATATCTTTTTCATTGTTTAATTTTTGATTGAACCAGATGCTTTTTTCAGTTCCAAATCGGCTTTCAAATACTCGACAAGGGCATTGAGATAATTGGTTTGTGCTTCTCGCACCGCATTGTCCGCCAATAAAATATCGGCAATGGTCGCTGTGCCTTGTTGCTGCTGTATCAGCGTTTGTTGATAGACCGAACTTGCCAATATGATTTGTTGCTGCGTGGCTGGGATATTTCCCTGTGCGGTATTTTTTTGCAAAATGGCGTTGGCAATTTGCAGGTCGTACTGCGCCTGAACCTGTTCGGATTGGAGGCGATTGCCTGTTATCTCGACTTCTTTTTGTGCGATTTTATAATGGGTGGTTCTGTTCCAAATCGGGTACGTAGCCTGTGCACCAATAAAGCCGATTGGGAATACTTTGAAGAATGGGTCGGGCTGTTTGAAGTACCCAAAACCCGTCAACCCATAATTGGCAACAATGGAAACGGTGGGCAATTTTGATTTTCTCAGCAAATCCAATTCGTTCAACAAAAGGCGGTTTTGTACCTGCACCATGCGGGCATCCACCGATGAGGAAACGGGATAATCCGCCCGGCTTTCCTGTTCGATGTCCTTTGGAACGGACAGCGGCGCACCCAAATCCTGACCCATGAAAAAATTCAGGCCGTTGAGCACCTGCGCCAGTTTGCCGTCCAATTGCGTGCGTTGGGATTGCAGTTGCGCTTGTTGGAGTTCAATTTTGCTCACGTCCGTTCCTTTTGCCAAACCCTGCGACCGAAGCAACTGCATGGTGTTCAAAAGTCGCAGAATATTGACCAAGTTACTGTCCACGAAAAGTATTTGGTGCTGCAATATTTGGGCATTGTAATACAAGTTAGTCACTTCAAATATCACCTGCTCTTCGCTTTTCTCTACTTGTAATCCGCCCATTTCAGCGGCAATTTCCGCCCCTTTGATGCCCGCTTTTATTTGCGGGTTGTACAGCGGCATCGCCAACAGTACGTTAGCGCCGAGGTTGTGCGGCACGCCGAATTGCGCCTCTTTAAATTGCCCTTCTGGTGCTGTCGGATTAAATGTTGACAAAGGCATTAACTGGAAAGGCAGATTGGTGAAATATTTATAATCCGCCGATGCCGTCGCCTTTGGCAAAAGGTTCGACTTCGCCTCTTGTTGCCGCAGTTCATTCAGCCCCAGGATATTCCTGCCGACTAGCAGGCTTTTGTTGTTGAGCAAAGCCGTTTCGACACATTGGCCGAGGCTCATGGCCTGCGGCTGTGCGGATAGACCGTTTATGGACACTAAGGCCAAAACAGCCAACGTCGTTATTAGGATATTTTTCATAAAAATTGCGTCAAGTTGCTGAATATAAACTTGCTCCAACCAATCAAAACCAAGATTGCTTATTGAATAAGAAGCAGCACAGCGTCATCCAGCCCAGTGAGTTTATGGGTGGTATGAGCAGGTATCTGGACGAAGTCCAAAGGCTGGCCGAGCGACTCCCATCGTCCTTCCTCATCGTAAGCTACACTGCCCGACAGCAGCACGAGCAGTGCATCGGTCATGCTCTGGTGTTCCTTCAGCACAGCGCCTTTTTTGATGTTGATTAGCGTGGCGGAGGCAGTGGCCTTCAGCACGTTTTTGGTGGATACTCCTTTTTCGGTCGGTGACAAAAGTTCGAGTAGGTTCATTGAAAATAGGTTTGGTAAGTGGAAAGATGTTGTTTCAATTGGCTGATGGCAGCTACGCTTTCCGTCGCTGGCCCCTCACCGATTTTTTCAAAAAGCGGCTTCATGGGCAGCAGGTAGTTATGCAGTTGGTTGTGCCCCTCGCCCGTCATGGTGCAGGCTTTGAAGATGCCCTGAAAGGCTGCCTCCAGTTCTCCTTGCAAGGACTCACGGCTAGCATCGTCGGCGGTTTTACCCTCGTATTTTGCAAGGATTGCCTGCATATCGGTAATGCCGGAACTTGTTTCAGCGTTGGCCTGCCAGGGCTGCCCATTGTCGAGCACGAGCGGGGGTATGTCGCCACCGCCGTGGCCGTGGCCACCGCAGGACTGTAGTAGGAGCGGAAGGGCCAAAAGGAGGAAAAGCGGTACTTTTTCCATGTTTAATTATTTTTTTGAAATGAGTAAAATGAGGGAATTTATGAGTTTTTGACCTTCGGCTTTCACGTCAAAGCCGAGACCGGAAATATGCCACCGTAGCATCAGCAACCGGAAAGACCCGAGCAGGATATGGGTCAGTTCGGCGGCTGCCACCTCGTCGGTGAAGGCTCCGTCCCGCTGCCCATCTTCCACGATGCCGCCCAGCGTGTCCTGCATGAGCGAGATTAACCGCTGTGTGCCCTCGTTGACGGAGGGACTGTAGGCCAAGAGCCCCTCAGAAAAAACCGCCGTCAAGAAATGGGGGTTGTCGGAGAGAAATTCCAATTGGCTCGCAAAGAGCATTCGCAGCCGTTCGGCAGGTGGCGCACCTTGGGTTTCCGTGGCGACGGCCAACCGTTCAGAAAATATGCCGTGCAGGTATTGGAGCAATGCAGCAATGACTTCCTCCTTGCTGCTGTAATGCCGATAAAGGGCCGATTCGGCAAAACCGACCTTCATCGCCAAGTTCTTGGTGGTAAGGCCGCCCATGCCCCGCTCACTGAGCAGCGCACCGGCAGCCGTCAAGATTTCGAGCTTGCGTTCTTTGATTTCCATCCTAAACTACTTGTTTCATTTTGAAAAAAGAAATGCCCAGCCAAAGCACAGCAGTCGTCATGGAAGCGGCACCAATCAGCACGAACACGGGTGGTGCTCCCAAATATATCTCGGCCAATATGCCCAATGGCATTAGCATACCCGTCAAGGCGAGCCAGCCTATGGCCTTGGCTTGCCGAAGCTGGCCACTGAAGTGCAGCAGCAGATAGCCAATGACGATGTTCAGGAATGCAAACAGGTTGCCATGCACGTGCGCCAGCCTTGACTCGAAGTGCTTGCCAGTCGTGTATTGCGCTATCCATTCTTCTTTGCCCGGCGCAAAATCACGGAGATAGATTAGCAGAAAGCCATAAGCCATGAATAGCCCCATGAATAAGAACCCTGCTGATAGATTGTTTTTACCGTTCATTTTATGTTTGATTTTATGTGAGTGAACATTCACACCCACAAATATCAGCAGTTTCAGGGGCATCTCCGCAGTGACAATCATCACCTATGGGCGATGTTTCGAAATACGATGAGGATTTGTTTTTTCTGAGGAGTAGCTTAGAAAATCCTTAGAAGCAGATTTTTTCTTTGAAGTAAATAGTATTGGCGTAGTTTTGGGACTTAATTGTCTTAAATATGAAATTCATCAAGTGAAAGTACTTTCCAAAGCCACAATTTACGGCCTGCGGGCCTTGGTCTATCTGGCCTCTGAAAAAGACAGGACGGGCTACTTGAGCATTGGTGAGATTTCCGAGAAGTTGAACATCTCTTTCCATTTCCTTACAAAAACCTTTCAAACGCTTACCCAGCATGGTATCCTCGAATCGTACCGGGGGCCGAACGGCGGTGTGGCGCTGACAAAGCCTGCCGACCAGCTATTTTTGACAGACATTGTTCACGTCCTCGAAGGAGCGGACTTTTTTGACAAATGCCTGCTGGGATTGCCCGGCTGCGGGGTGGAAGCACCCTGCCCCGTTCACGACTTCTGGAAAGTGGCTAAGGCTGCAATGAAAAACGAGTTTGACAACACCTCCCTCGCCGAACTGGGCGAGAAGGTGACCGATGATAGGTTCCGCCTCGTGGCGTGACTTTTTTTTTGGAATAATTTTAGGATAAAAGACTCTTTATTTCTTTTTTAATCACCTAATATCAGTCCATATGACGGCCAAGTTCATCTTCCAAGCGCTGCCCGACAACTTGCCAATCGGTTTCCTGATGGCCTCCAATTTCATCCAAGCATGGTGAAGTAGCAGCTAAAGCTCACCTCTAAAATATTTCGGCACCATCCCTTCAAATTTTGTCAACCACGGTAGGCCCTGCCGCCTGTGGTTGACCTGAAATTCCTTTGCACATGAATGCGGAAAACAACGCCAGCGCCAACGGCACCAAGAGCATCAGCTATTTCATGAACACCAAGAATTGGTGGCAGCCCCTGCTGTTCATCCTCATCATCAGCGTCGCCGGGGTTGGTATGATAGGCTACCAGACCTACAACGACGCACCGCCCATGACCGGCTTCAAAACGCCGACTGGCGAGGTCATGATGAACAAAACCACCATCGAGGAAGGCCAGAAGGTCTTTCACAAATATGCCCTGATGGAGTACGGTTCCTTCATGGGCGACGGTGCGCAGCGTGGCCCCGACTACACCGCCGAGGCGCTGCACTACATCACCGTTTACATGAACGAGTACCACGGCGAGGCTTTCAGAAGGGAAAACAGTCGTGAACCCAGCGACATGGAACTGAAAATCATCGGGGAAAACATCAAGTCGGAACTGAAGGAAAACCGCTACGACGAAGCCGGGAACATCGTCACCCTGACCGCCGCTCAAGCCTATTCGCTGGGGAAACTGCGGACGTATTACACCGATATTTTCATTGACAAAAACGCCGAGGGCTCGTTCCCGCCAAAGGGCTATATCTCCGACCGAAAAGAGGTGGAAAACCTGGCTTCCTTCTTCTTCTGGGGGGCTTGGGTATGTGCGGTGGAGCGGCCGGGCAGCAATTTCAGCTACACCCACAACTGGCCGTTCGACCCCGCCGCAGGCAACACGCCAACCTCGCCCGTCATACTATGGACTACATCGGGCAGTACAACCAGCTCCCCAACAAATTTTTCAAGCCAGCGGGTAAAGACCTGCTGACCGCCGAAAAGGTCGCCAACTTCAAGCCGACCCCGACGCAGCGGGCCACCTACAAGTTCTTCGCCGTGGCGGCCCTGCTGTTTTTCGTGCAGGTGCTGAGCGGCATCATCACCATCAACGATTTTGTTAACTTCCTCGGCTGGTTCGGCATACATCCTTCGGAAGTGTTCCCGGTGACCATGTCCCGCAGTTGGCACCTGATGCTGGCGCTCTACTGGATTTCAATTTGCTGGATAGCCTCCTCCATTTTCATTTGCCCCATCCTTTCCAAAAAGGAAATACCGGGGCAGCTTCCCCTCATCAACACGCTGTTCTGGATGCTGATCGTCTTGGCGGGCGGCTCGCTGCTGGGCATGGTGCTGGGGCCAAAAGGCGTCTTCGGCGAGTGGTGGCACCTGCTGGGGCACCAGGGCTGGGAGTACGTTGACTTCGGAAAAATTTACCAAGCCCTGCTCATGCTCATCTACGC
>JALOMF010000273.1 GCA_025455635.1 Saprospiraceae bacterium
CCGAAGTCAATGTGGTTGTTGGTGTTGACGTCAGGTGTGAGCGGGTTGTTGCCTGCAATGCCAGCGTCGCCCGTAGGCTCGGTGCCAGCGTCAAGTGTGATGACAGTGGACAGGATTACGCCAGTGCCGCTAGTACCAACACCGTTGTCATCCAAGTCGTCGCTCTCAGGTGTGCCTGTAGTGGTGATGTCGTCGGAGCTGTGCTGGCCATCGAGGTCAGAGTCGTTAGCGTTCACGCCCACCACGTAGTTGCCTTCTGGCAGGTTGGTGAAAATGTAATCGCCGTTGGTGTCTGTGTAAGCGGTGTCAAGTGGCGTAGTGCCATTGCCTGCGTAGAGGATGACCATCACGTTGGCGATGCCACCTTCCGTGCCGTCTTGGATACCGTTGTTGTTCACGTCAGCGAAGATGTTGCTACCGATGCTCATGCCGTAGAAGCCGAAGTCAACCGTGAGGTTGTCGTCGCCGTCGGCGATGGTAGAGTTGTCTGGGTTTTCACCCAATGGCTCGTTGGTGTAGCTGAGGGTAACGGAAGCGCTGGTCATCACGCCACCAGCGTAGAAGCCAATCTTTTGGTACTGGCCATTGTCGTCGCCATCGGTGGCCACTGCGTCAGGTTCTGGCGCTGAAACCTCAGAGGTTGCGCCAGCGTTGCTGATGCTCGTGCCGCTGCTGTAGAGGAACTCAAGCGTACCGCCAGAGCCGATTTCGCTGGAAGGTATGCCCACGAAGTACTTGCCCGGAGCGAGGCCCTCGAAGAGGTAAAGACCACTGGCATCCGTATTATCGGTAGCGATTGGGGTCTGCTCCAAGCCTGTAAGCGAACCGTTGCCGTCGGCATCCAAGAACAATTCCACGGTCACGTTCTCGATTGGGCTTTCACCACCGTCCCGTATGCCGTCGTTGTTGGTATCGTACCAAACGTAGTTACCAAGGTTGAGGCAGCGCACATCAATCGTCAAAGAGTCAATGTCGTAGCATGCCGTGGAGGTTGCATCGAGCGCCGTGGTGTTTTTCCTGAAATAGTACTTGCGGGTGCTGGTTGGTGCCACTGCAGTTGGCGTAAGCACCGTACTTGCTCCACCAGCCTGGGCTTCTGCCAGGGTGTTGTAGTAGAACATAGTACCGGCAGGGCCGCCAGCATCAGTGACCAAGGTGGTGAGGTTGGCAGTCTCCCCAGCCGATGCGCAAATAGTGTCCGCAGTGGTCGCCAAATTGGGCACTGGCAGGAAGTTAATGGTGATGGTGTCGTTCTTGGTGGCACAGCCTGATGGCGTGGCGTATTCCGCTTTGAGGATGTACGTGCCGCCCGATGCTGATACATAAATGGTTCCGGGCACGGTCAAGCGTGTCGGGTCAACATTGTAGGTAGCAGCGTTGCCAGCGTTGATGAGTACATCGGGAGCACCCATCGAGTACCATTGGAAATTGGTGTAGGTCACGATGTCCTGCGGTTCCAACTTGACCGTATCTGCGGTACAGTACGAGTAGGTGTTGGTACACGACGAGGTCGTGAGGGTTTGGGCAGAGGCCCTCATGCCGAGGAAGGTCAGCATGACTACCGACAGGTATTTGAGCCATTTTAGGTGATGTGATGTTTGAAGATTTTTCATGATTCGACAATAATGTTTAAAAAGAATTTAGATTTTTTATATAAAAAGGCATCCCTACCCGGTACGCATACCTAGGAAGTCAGCCAGACATTCCAGCCAGCAAAAGGGGGTATTTTCAATCAAAAAACACGAGTTGCCGAAGGGGGAGGACTTGGCAAATCAGTTGGTGCCCGCAGGTATCTTGGTCACGTTGGCAGGGGGGCAAGCCAGCGGTACCGTGTTGGGCACTGCAATGTTTTTTTGGGTTTCGCAACCATGCTCGTTCCGCACGGTCACTGTGTTTGTTGTATTTGGGACAATGCCTTGTGCCGTCGTCAGGTTGGGGGGCGAGGCGGCGTAGGGCACAAAAGCGCCAGTATTGATGCTCATGGTGGAGGTGGCCGGGGTACCGTTGGTCAGGCCAGCTATGATGACCTCTGGCGCATCGCCTGGGCAGACAGTGGCGAGGGCCAGCGTGAAGTCAGGCAGTAGTCGCACAGTGACGATGATTTCCTGCGTGGGCCGGCAAACTGCACCATTGTCGGGGTTCAAAATGGCATAAACGAAATAGGTGCCAGCCGTTGCGAAGTCAGCAGAATTGAACACGTAGGTAGCCGTGTAGGGGGATGCACCGCCAGTCGGCGTTACGGTTGAAATGGCCGTGCCAGCGTAGATGGTGGCCGCCTCGGCTGGGGTAGGCGTACTGCCCGCCATCTGGTCAGTCGAGAAACGCACAAAGCGGATGCCATTGGTAGCGTTGGAGGTCGTGCGGACGGTGATGTTGCTGCCTGTTGCGCCAACGCAAAGCGATTGCGCAGCGCTCGGATTGGTGATGGTTGGGCAAATTTTTAGGCCAAAATCAAGCGAGTGGTTGACATAACCAGCACCACCAATAGTCACGGTGGTCACGGGATAATTGGTAAATGCTTGACCAGCGGTCGTGAAGACAAAAGCGTCGCTGTCGTTCAAGTCGGGTGTCGCTCCGATGCCTGCATTTGGGTTGGTGAGGAGATAGTCCACCCCCCCTATGTTTATGTTACCATTGCTGGCAGACCAATTGTGGGTACCTCCTGTTTCACCGATTACGATATAGTACAATGAGTTGTCCTTGAGGGTGTCGTACCCTGTACCGTACTGCTGGTAATCGGTGAAATAATAGGCGCCCGGTAAACCGTTCACGGTAGCGGTGGTTGTGGTAGCCACCAGCGTGGCGACGCCAGCCACCATTTCATATAGATTGACTTTGATGCCGTTCACACCTGCCTCGCAAGGGTCTTGCACGCCGTCAAGGTCGGTATCAATCCAGACGTAGTTGCCGATTTGCTTGGGTGCGGCTGCACAAATGAACTCGAAGTCGCCAAGGCCGTTGCCCTTCGATTGAGCAGGGCCTGATTCAACGATTCGGAACTCATCGGAGCGGGCGCCCGTGGTCGTATTGTGCCAAAGCACGCCCAAGTCAAAAGCGAAGTTAAACCCATTGGAAGGGTCATAATGGACGGCCATCACCTCGTTGGTTCCTTTAAGCACGCCTACTGCCCCAATGAACGTTTCATTGTGGTTGTAGGTGGGCAATGCATTGGTGTCGTCAAAATAATCTGCATAGAAAAACTCTCCCCTGCCACTGGGGCCGTCATCGCCCATGGAACTCCTGGTGGCATTGTCCTGCACTTCACAACCGGGCGCACCTTCCATTATCCAAGTATCCCCTTTCTTACAAAGCCTGAGGATATCGCCTGCTGCGTCAACAGTGGTCAGGTTGACGTTTCCTGAAATTGGCAAAAAGTTCTGAAAACCCATTTGATAGCCAAAAAGGTCGGAAATGCCCAAAATCATGGCACCATCGTCGGCGAAGTCAATGTCCGAGATAGCAGGTTGGGCATAGACCAATTCCGAGGAAGGGGTGATTGAAAACCCTGTCTCGGCCCAAGTGGATGCCCACCTGCGCCACTTTGACTCCCCGAACAGATTGTAGGGTGTAAAGTCAACGCCACGCTCCCGTTTGTAGTCGAGCGGGAAGCTCGCCGCCACCTCGAAGGCAGTGGGGTTGGCGGGGTCGAAGGAGAGTACGTAGCCCCAAAGGTCGGCATCAGTGCCGTTGTTCTCGCCCGTACACATACAGCCGAGGTAGCCCTTCCCATTGCGGAAGCCAAGCCCCCAGGGCCTCAGCACACCGTTTGAACAACTGGGCAGCCCCGTCGCGCTGCTCATTAGGTATTGCCTCACCGTGCCGGGATAGGCAGTGGTGGATGAAATGTCCACCGTTATCAGGGCACGTTGGTTAAGGTTGACGACCCAAAGTGTGTTGCCATCAGGCGACACATCGGCATCGCCGTAGCTCACCTTTCCAATCTTACCAAAGGCATCAATATCGTAGCTACTGGCCGTGTTGTTGTCGGGCAATTGGTTGTCAACGCCAATGCGGTTGACGCTGCCGAGGTCAATGGCCGGCCCACCATTGGCAGGCATTACGCCCTGCAAAGTAAAGCTGGTCTCCACGCTGTCGGCACCCGAAGAAAAGTCCAGGACGTAAATACCGCCAATGCCAGCAGGCCCCAGGCCGGAGTGCCGCTTCAACAAGGAAGAAGTAAAAATCCGCTTATTGTTGGCTTGCCAGCCCATGCCCCAAACAGTGCCCACCTCGTAGATGTCTGCCACGCCGCTCATGCCTGTGGGCGTCGGCCCAGTGCTGTTGTAGGGGAATGAAATGATGCCCTTACCGATGTTGCCAGTGGCACCGTAAACGGCATTGCCCGGCTCATAGCAAGACAGGGCTGTTTTCGGGTTGTTGGTGTCGCAATAGTCTGACGGGTTCATCAGGCCCATGTCCACATTGCAGGAAGAGGCCGAAACGAAGCGCACCGAAGTGCCTGAATTGTTACCGTTGAACGCTGGGGACATTCCCGCAGGTATGCCACTGAACTCCACCCGAAGCGGGTAGGTAAACCCATTGTCATTCAATGACCACTGGCCATTGACGTCCGTGACCGTCGTGCCTGCGAGGTTGTTGTTGCAGTCGTAAACATTTACTGTTATGCCACTAAATTCTTCTGTTTCGCTTGCATCACGTATGCCGTCGGCGTCAAAATCAATCCAAGCAGTGCCACCAAGGTCGCCCGCCCCACAAGGCGTACAGGCTACGGGCAGTAGGGTGAAGCACTGGCTCGTTGCGGAGCACACCAAGCCGTTCAACGTCGAAGTGACCACGACGTGGTAGGAAATGGCAGCGGTGATTCCAGCGGGCGGGTCATAGCTCGCCGCCGTTGCGCCCGCAATATCGGCGAAGGGGCCGCCACAGCCAGCCGTGCTGCTTTTCCATTGGTAGGTCAGTACACTGCCCGGCGGCGCACTTGCCCCCACGGTGATTGGAGCGGGGTCGCTGCCAGTGCACACAGGCAGTTCTGGGCCGGGCAGGCTGGCAAAAACACGGTTCACGTTGACCGTAACACAGTTGCTTGTTGCGACACAGTTCAACATATTGAGGCTTGAACTGACCAAAAGCCGGTAGTAAGTCGTTTCGGTCAGGCCGCTGGGCGGGTCATAAGTGGCACTGGTGGCCCCGTTGATGTTTGAAAAACCTGCGGTGCAGCTAGTGGTGCTTCGCTGCCACTGATAGAAAAGTGTGCCGGCCCCGGATGCTGCGGTCGTGGTTGTAAATGCCGCCGGATTGCCACCGTAGCAAATCGTTTGGTCGCTGCCAACCGTACCCGCACTCACCGTGTTGACCGTCACCGTGATACAGTTACTTAAGGCGGTACAGGGCACACCGTTCAAAGTCGAGGTCGTCACTCGGCGGTAGTAGGTCGTTTGCGTCAAGCCACTCGGGGCATTGTAGGTGGCGCCGGTGGCCAAGGATATATTTGAAAAACCCTCAGAACAGCTTGTTGTACTGCTTTGCCACTGGTAGCTAAGCGTTCCGCTGCCCGTTGCCGCTGTCGTGACAGTGAACGCCGCTGGGTCTGCAGGCGAGCAGCGGGTCTGATCAGCGCCGACGGTACCACCCGTTACGGCGTTCAGGCGTATGATAATTTCTTGTGCTGGGCGGCAGCCAACTCCCTCATCAGGGTTAAGTATGGCATAAACATAATAGATACTGCTGGAGCTTGGGAAGTCAGCCGCATTGAACACATAAGTAGCTGTGAACGGCGATGCTCCACCAGTTGGCGTCACGGTCGAAATGACCGTGCCCGCATAAATGGCCGCTGACTCGGCCTGGGTAGGTGTCGCCCCCACCATTTGGTCGGTTGTGAAGCGGACAAACCGGATGCTGTTAGCTGTGTTTGTGGTGGTATTTACGGTTATATTCGAGCCTGTACCACCTGCGCAAACTGTTTGCGCAGCACTTGGATTGGTGATGGTTGGGCATGTTTTAAATCCGAAATCATAGCTATGGTTGTTTTGACCTGCGGCGCCTGTCAACACTGCGATTTGAGGCACCGAGCTGGACAAGACCCCATCGCTGTCCACTTCGTCGGGCT
>JALOMF010000274.1 GCA_025455635.1 Saprospiraceae bacterium
TTACTTTTTGATTTTGTACGCTTTTTCTGCGAAAATCCTTGTTCAATGGGAGCTTCCCGAAGGCTGGGTCGGCAAGCTGGTGCTGGGCTTTTCGGTGGCTGGTATCCTTACCTACCTGCTCAACTACCTGCTCGTGAAATACGACGACAGCGTAGTGGTGGCTTCGTTTCGGCGTTGGTTCTTTTTCGTGCTGTTGCCGATGGTCGTGCTGCTTTTCGTGGCCATTGGCCGCCGCCTCAGCGATTATGGCGTGACCGAACCCCGCTACGTGGTTGCCATAGCCGGGGTATGGCTGCTGTTGCTATCGCTGTATTTCATCATTTCGAAGAAAGACAATATCAAGTTCATCCCCATCAGCTTGGCGGTGGTGGCCTTGGTGACGGTGCTGGGGCCGTTCAGTGCCTTTCGGGTGTCGGAGCGCAACCAGACGAGCCGTTTCATGGAGGTTTTGCTCCGCAACAACATGCTGAAGGACGGGAAAGCCGTGCCAGCTGCTGATTCCCTGAGCCGCACCGATGCGGAGCGGCTGCGTGGCAGCTTGGATTACTTGAGCCAAAACGGGCATTTCGAACCAATCGCCCCCTTGTTCGGCCTACCAAAAGACTCGGTGCCCGACTGGCAAGCCAAGGAAAACCTGATAGCCTCGCTCGGTGTGACGGCTGCTGTCGGCCCGTCAACGTACTGCTATTTTAGTTTCAAAGAAGTTAAGCAAAGAGAGATGGACATAGCTGGGTACGAGCTTTTCTACCAAGTTTATGCCTATGGCAGGGAAAAGCCCTCGAACGATTTCACGGGATTTGCCATCTCGGACGGAGGGACCGGGTTGCAGCATTACGTCAATGGGGAGAAAATGGACAGCTTTGACCTAAGTCCGTATTCCAAGCGACTGTTCGATAATGCGCCTTGCAATGGGCAAGAAGCAGCCGACTCTTTGGCGAACTACCAAACAAGCGGAACACGGTCAGAAATTAGGTTTTCTGCCGTTAATTTGACCTACGAAAACGATGGGAAACAGGTGCTGAAGGATTTCAGCGGCCAAGTAGTATTGCGAAAAAAACAATGAGCGGCTTAATCAAACAGTTGAATCAATATGACAAGTTCAACAATAGCCGACATCGCTGTAATCGTCCCAAAAAAGGTCTTGGCTTTGCGCAGGGCTTGTGCCATTCACTGATTGATGGGCTGGCGATTGGATTTTTTCATCCTTGGTGCCTGGCTTCTTGGTGTTTTGGAGCATTTTTTCTTCACGCTCCTTTGTGCGGATTAGTTCTATAAACTTTTTCATGGGCTTACGCTATGGTTTCTCGGCAGTACATCTGAATAGTGCTTCACAATGATTGCCAAATGTTTTTGATTATACGTTCCAACAGTGTTTTTGTTGCCGATGTTCGGTGAAATCAGCGGTTTTTATGCTAAAATCCGACATTTAGTTTTGTGCTAAAATTAGCTTTGCCGACGCCGGAAATACGTTGCGCAATTTGCAGGAAAAAAAATCAAAAGTCAAGTTCTGAACAATTTGACTGCGCAATCCCGTTTATGACTTTGCCAAATACATTCAATACCATAACCTAACTGCTCATAATGAACCTCGCACTGATAGCACACGACGGCAAAAAACCAGAAATGGTCGCATTCGTCCTCCAAAACAAAGTGGCACTCATGGAGGCGACCCTCTATGCTACCGGCACCACGGGCGGGCACATTGAACGGGCAGGCATAGAGGTGGTGCGGCTGCTGTCAGGACCCAAAGGTGGGGATGCACAAATTGCAGCAATGGTGGCCGAGGGCAAGCTGGATGCCGTCATCTTCTTCCGTGACCCGCTCGACAAACACCCGCACGAACCTGATGTACAAATGCTCATGCGTATCTGCGACGTACACAATGTACCGTTGGCCACCAACCCCGCTGCCGCCACCGTGATGCTGGCAGGCTTGGTGGCGCTGAAGGATAGATAATCGGTGCGGCCAAGCTTTTTGCCCATTTTTTTCGTTAAGTTGATAGGGCACAAGCAAATGGCAGCATGTTTTGGAATGGTGGGCTAAGCCAAAATCATGCACTGGTTATCGCTTCAAAATGCCATCATTTGACCGTAAATTCAAAAAAAGTCCTAGCTCGCCTTTGTGAATCGGACGACTTCATTACCTTGTTGATAAAAATACCTGATATGCAGCTATTCAAGGCCGCTTCAATTGCGGCAATCGTTTTTTTGGTGAATTCACTGGCTTTTTCGCAGGCTTGCGAAAGCAAGATTTTGGAGGACAAGGTGGTCGCTGGCACCCAGCTCATCAAATCCATCCCGGAGGTAATCATCGTGCGTGGTACTTACACCTACAGCTTGGATTTTCGGAACGAAAGGAACGGGATAATGGCCAGGGTTTACTCACGAGGCGGCGAGATTTTCAACCAAAACGATGAGCTGATTTTCATTGACGACAAGAACACGAGGCGCAGTTTCAGGTTTGTGGAAATGGGCGAAATGGCCAAGGACGGCGGCACCCCCACCCACCAGAACACGCTTGCACTCGACTTGGCCTCCGTACAATGGTTTTCTGAAAACGTGATGACCACCGTTTTCATCAAGAACAACGTGAAAAACCAGATGCTCAAGTTCACGGTGAACACCAACCGACAGGCTGAGTTCCAGGCGCTGGCCCGTTGCTTTTTTCAAAAATTGGACAAAAGCCTCGTGAACGACAAGCCGCTGGTGGGCAATGAGCGACAAGTCGGAGGCAGCGACCCCATCAGCAAAACGAACACGGGCGGGTCCCCTGTTTCCCAAACGGGCGGAAGTGCCCCCGTGAAAAAAGTGGCCGACATCAGCCAACTCAATGACCAAGAACTGAACGACCTCTACGACGAACTCCGGCGCACCAAAGAGCGGGTTCGGCAAGAGATTGCCGCTGAAAACGACCGCCTCGAAAAATACAAATCGCAGGTGCAAAACGAGCTGGCCCAAGCCCGTGAAATAGCCCAAACCGAAAAAACGAAATACGCCCAAGAGGTGCTGGAGGCCCGTAAGCGCTCCCAGTCGGAAATCGAAAACGCACAGCAGGAAAGTGCCGCAAATGTGGCCGCCAACAAGGAAAGGGCTGGAACTGAAATCGAGAAAATCAATGCCAGCGTAGGCGATGCCCGCCAACGGGCCAACGAGGAAATCCAGAAATCGAAGGTCGAGGCGGCGGAGCAGGTGGCCGCCGCTAGGGCCGCCGCTGCGGAGGAAATCCGCAAGACGAAGGAAGCGATGGAGCTGGCCAAATTGCAGTATGCCGACGAAATCGCTTCTGCAAGGGAAACTTCCGCCTCCGAGATGCAGCGCATACGGGACGAAAGCGCAAAACAGGTGGAACTGGCCCGCACCCAAGCCAAGGTGGAGCGGGAGCGCACCACGGATGAAGTGGTTGGGACAAAGCGAAGCGCCTCCGACGAGATACTGAAGGCCAAGGAAACCGCCGCCGCCGAAGTCGCCAAAGCTAGGGAATTGGCAGTGATTGAAAAAGAAAAACTGGCATTCGAGGTGGCCGAAAGCAGGCGCAAATCGGCAGAGGAAGTGTCTAAAAACAGGGAGCAAAGCGCCACTGAACTCGCCAATATCCAAGAAAACGTGGCCCGCCAAAAAGAGGCAGCGGCCATCGAGGTGACCAACACGAAGAAGAAGGCCGCAGAAGAAATCCAGCAGACGCAGATGCAGGTGGCGGAGGAGAAAAGCCGCTCTGCCGAGGAGATAGCCAAGGCCAAACAAGCCGCTGCTGTCGAAATTGCCGCATCGAAGGAAGTGGCTGCTGCCGAAAAGCAAAAATCGGCGGAGGCCATCAAGGCAGCCAAGGACGAGGCTGCCCGGCTCATCCAAGAAATTGCGAAGCAGGAAGCCGAACAAGTGGCCGCCTCCCGCTCAAAAGCCGAGGCTGAGAAAACCAGGATTGGCGAGGAAATAGTGGAGGCCCGCAAGTTGGCTGAGGCCGAAATCGCTAAAATTCAGCAGGAAGTTGCCAATGCCATCGAAGCGGCCAAGGCCAACGAGGAAAAAATCAAGCAACAAGCTGCCCAAGAAGTGGCTGCCGCCAAAGAACGGGCTTCGACGGAGATAAACGGTGCGCAAAAAACCGCCGCCCAAGAAGTGCAAGAGGCCCAAAAACGCTCCGATGCCGCTAAAAAGGACTACGCCAGCGAGGTAGCCTCCGCCCAGACCACTGCCCAAGACCGTATCAAGCAAATACAAGCCGAGGCTGCGCAATCGGTGAAAGACGCCAAGGAACGTGAAAAACAGGCCAAGGACATGACAGCCTCCGAGGTAGTGGCCGCCCGTGAGAAAGCCGCCGCAGAAGTGGCCGCTGCACAAGAAAAAGCCGCCAACGAGATTTCCAACGCCAAGCAGCAAGCCGCACTTGCACAGCAGAAATCGGCCAACGAAGTGGCCGAGGCCAAGCGCAACGCCACCGAAAACATCTCGAAAATCACGCAGGAAGAAGCCGAGCAAGTGAGGCTGGCCCGTGAAAAAGCCGCCACTGAGCGCCAAAAACTGGCAGGCGAGGTGGCCGCTGCCCGTGAGTCGAGCGCCCGTGAGGTGAGCTTGGCCAAGGAGCAAGCTGCCAACGAAATCAAGGCCGCCAGGGAGAGCGCTGCCAAGCAAAAAGAGGCTTCGGCACTGGAGGTGCTCAACAGCCGTAAAGACGCTGCCGAAAAAATTGCGACCGCAAAAGAGACCGCCGCCAAGGAAGTGGCCGCCACGCAGAAGCAGGCGCAGGAAGCCATTGCGCAAGCGCAAGAAGACAAACAAAACAAGCTGAACGAACTTAACGCCCAGATTGCCGAGGCAGAAGCTACTGCCCAAAAGCAAGTCACGCAGGCGCAGCAACAGGCCAACGCCCTCATCATGCAGCACTCGAAGCAGGTGGCCGACTCGGATGCCAAGGCCAAGGCCGACGTGGAGGCTGCCCGCCAGCAGGCCAGTGAAGAAATTGCGAAGCTGCAAAAGGATAACGCCGACAAAAAAGCACAGTACAATGCGGAGGCAGAACTGGCCCGCAAGCAATCATTGGAGGAAATCAACAAGGCGAAACAGGAGGCGACCGACGCCATTTACGCCGCCAAACAGCAGGCCACCGAGCAGGTAACGAAGGTGAAAGAGGACGTGGCACTGCAAATCGCCGAGGAGCGAAAACTGCTGGAAGCCGAGAAAACACAGGTGGCCGAAATGGAAAAGCGCAAAAAAGAACTAGAGGACCAAATCAAGAAATTGGAAGATGAATTGGCCAAGAAAAAAACGGGGAATTGAGGTATGTAGGTCAGAGGTTTGAAGGTATGGGGTGCCGTTTTTTTGGCTAAAATTGGCCGTACCCACATACCTTCATGCCTCCACACCTCCATACCTCAAGTAACCTTTGCTTTGCGGAGCATATTGGTGAAAATGCGAGGGAAAAAACGCTTCACGTACAGCCCCAGCAACTCCCTACCGCCGAATGCCAGCTCGTATTTTCCTGCCTCGACGGCTGCGACGATGGCTTTTGCCAAGGCTTCCGGGCTTTTCCCGGCACGGGTGGCGTTGTCCATCGAGCCTTGCGGAGAGCCGTCGCCCGTGAGCGCATTCACACTGACTTTTGTGGAGATGAAACCCGGACAAACGAGCGTCACCTGCACGTTGTCCCGCCAGACCTCGGCCCGAAGTGAGTCGAAAAAGCCATGAAGCCCATGCTTCGCAGCGGCGTAGGAGGAGCGCAGCGGCGTGCCGAATTTGCCCGTCAGGCTGGTGATGACCACGAAATGCCCCGATTTATTGGTCAAAAAATGGGGCAGGAGCGCTTTGCTCAGGGCGATGGTGCCGAGCAGGTTCACGTTTATCAGTTTTTTGTCCACCTCGAAGCTGGTGTCCTTCACCAACGAGCGTTGCGAGATGCCGCCGTTGTTCACCAGCACGTCCACTTTTCCAGCTTTTGCCAGCACCGACTGCACCGCCCCGGCCAGCGAACCATGCTCGCCGAGGTCGAGGGTTTGGATGATGGCGTTGGGTTGGCCACAGGCTTCGGCCACCCGTTTTAGTTCGGCCTCGTTGCGGGCGGA
>JALOMF010000275.1 GCA_025455635.1 Saprospiraceae bacterium
AAAAAAAACAACTATACATTTGCAGCCGCTAAAAAAAATCAACCATGCGCAACCGTATCCTAGTTTTCACTTTCTTCCTGTTCTCCTTCACAACAGCTTTCAGCCAGCCAGCTGATACCAGCTTCGTATCGAATTTTGAGGTAGTGCTGGAAGAGCGCTTCGAAGGAGGCTTTCAGGGGTTTTTGCGACATTTTTACCAATTGGTGAAGTACCCTCAAGCGGCGAGGTCGAATTGCAGGACGGGGCAATTGCTCGTGGCCGTGAAAATCTCGTCTGATGGTGCGATTCAAGGAGTATCTTTCTTAAACAAGCTCGGATTTGGCATCGAAGAGGAGGTGGAGAGGGTCATCAAGACGAGTGCCGGGAAATGGAAAACTGCTACCAACGAGGCCGACCTCTTTTTTTCCATCGCTTTCATAATGGAAGGGGTTGCGGAATTGAATGGCGATATGAAAATCATTGCTTATGGCGGTGGCACAAGTGGTGGAGTTTGCGAAAGCACCCAAGATATTGAAACAAAAATGGACAATGCGTTAAAGAAAGGGAAAAAGGATAAAGCAATGGAATATTGCGAAGAACTGTTGAGAAGGTATCCTTTCTCCTCGTTGTATATCAAAGCGTACAGTGAACTGAAAGGCACAAAATAATAGACCCGTTCTGCCAAGTCTTATGCCTTTTTATCGCAGCCAAATGTTCCGGCAAGTATCGGACTGCACATATACCTTCGTGCGGGAAATGATTTGCTGCTTATTGGTAGCGCCTTATCGAAAATGCCCCGCTGTCGCAAGTTTAGCCCAGCGGAACTAGCAACACCTCAAACTAATCCCTTAACAAAATCCACTTACCATTTTCTGTAGCTAATTTTGCCCAAAAATCACATGCAAGACAGCCTTACCCTCCTCCAGCGCCTCGCCGCCCGCTTCTCCTCGCCCGACCCCGTCATCGTCACCCCTTACAGGGGCTTCGCAAACGCCGAGCGGCTCTTCCTCAAGGGACGGGTACTGGAAAAGCAGGATGTTTTTGATGGTGAAAACGAAAGCAAGCTCGGCAACTTCCTCGACAGCCTGCGCCGCATTGATACCGACGAGGTGGGCGGCGCAAAACTCTGCCTGAACCTGGCAGGCACCGAGTACCACGCCGAAACCGACAAAGAAGGCTTTTTCACCATCGAAGCAGCGCTGCCAACAATCCCCGCTGCCGCCGGGCAACACTGGTTGGACGCCCATATCCACCTGTACCACCTGCCCAGTGGCTACGAGCTGCCGACCGGGGCCACCCCCGCCGAACTGCTCCTGCCTTCGGCCAATGCCAGCTTCGGCGTCATCTCCGACATTGACGACACGGTGCTGCAAACCCATGTGACCTCTATTTTGAAGCTGAAAATGCTCTACGATACGCTGCTCAAGGACAGCCACCAGCGCCTGCCCATGGAGGGCATCCCCGACCCGCTGCGGGCCCTCGAAAGGGGCAATGACGGCCTCCGGCAAAACCCCGTCTTCTACGTCTCCGACTCGCCGTGGAACCTGTACGACCTGCTGGCGGACTTCCTCCACCACCACGAACTACCGAAAGGCCCGATTCTGCTGCGGGACTACGGGGCACACCTTTTACGAAGGAAAAAATCGGAAAATGACATCCACAAACTGGTCGCCTTCCGGCAAATAATGGGGATGTACCCCAGCCTGCCGTTCGTCATGCTCGGCGACACGGCCTCCAAGGACGCCGACTATTACCTGCGCATGGCCGAGGAGTTTTCGGGCAGGATTCTGGCCATCTACATCCGCCAGACCCGCGACACAGGCAATGCCCGCCGCATTGCGAAGCTTATCGAGGAACAAACCCACGTGGAAGCCGTGGTCATCAAAGAATCAGCCGAAATCTGGGAACATGCCAACAAGCGGGGGCTGGTGAAAATGGGTTGAAATTGTCGGAATGCCTGCCCCTGACCGACATCCCCCTAACCCCCTTCAAAGGGGGAATTCGTGACTGCTAAAGCTTAAAAATTGAGCAATTTAGCAGGGTCATATTCCCGCTTTGAAGGGGGTTAGGGGGATGTTCGTGACCGAAGAAGTTTCTTAATTTAACGATATTAGACTTCAAGTCGCCGCCTGATTTGGTTCAGGTCATTAACCAATTTTCTCCGACCTGAAATAGGATTTAAGTTCATCCCCGAAGTAGGCCAGCGCATTGGTCACGGGCAAGGGGATGCCGCCGCCGAGGGCACAGAGCGAGCCTTTTTTCATGGTGTCCAGCAAATCCGTAAACAGCTCATAATCAATTTGGTAGTCGCTGCTTTGCGCTTTTTGGAGCAGCTCCTTGCCCCGCACCGAACCGATGCGGCAGGGGAAGCATTTTCCACAACTTTCATGCGCCGTGAAGGCAAACAAATGCTCCAAATAAGCCACCATCGGGTACTCCTCCGGCACGCTCACGATGCTGGCGTGGCCGAGCAGGAACCCATTTTGAGCGAAGCTCTCAAAATCCACCGTCAGGTCAAACAGCTTGGCTACTGGCACCAGGCCGCCGAGTGGCCCACCGATGTGGAGCGCCTTCACCGAACGGCGGAAGCCGCCACCCAGCGCTTCCACGACCGTGGCGAGCGGCGTGCCCATGTCCACTTCGTAAATGCCGGGCTGGCGGAAGGCACTGTCGAGGGAGACGAGCTTGGTGCCGCTGCTGCGGGGCGTACCGATTTTGGCGAAAGCCTCGCCGCCGTTTTTTAGGATAAAATGAAGATTGGCCAGCGTCTCCACGTTGTTTACGATGGTCGGTTTGCCGAAGAGTCCGTAGTTGACGGGGTACGGTGGGCGCACCCGCACCTCTGGCCGCTGCCCCTCGATGCTGGACAGCAGGGCCGTCTCCTCGCCGCAGATGTAGGCGCCCTGCGCCTCAATGACCTTGAAGTCGAAGTCGAAGCTGCTGCCAAGTATCCCGTTGCCTACCAAGCCAGCGCTGCGGAGGGTTTCTATGGCCGTTTTTATGGTGGAAATGCTTTCGGGGTATTCGTAGCGGATGTACATCACGCCCCGGTTGGCCCCGGTCACGTAGCCAGCGATGACGAGGCCGACCAGCACCGCAATCGGCTGATGCTCAAGCAGGTAGCGGTCGGAGTAGCTGCCGGGGTCGCCCTCATCGGCATTGCAAACGATATATTTTTGGTCGCTTTCGGCCTTGCTGCAGCCTTCCAGTTTTATACCGATGGGGAAGCCCGCACCGCCCCTGCCCCGCAGGCCCGAAGCCTTGATTTGCGCCAGCAAATCGGCGGGTGGCGTGGCCAGCATCTGGGCAAAATCGGCCCGAAGCTCGTCCAGCGAGGCGAAGGGGCGGGTCAGGATGCCAGCGCCGAGCGACTTCACGTTGTAGTCGTCCATGCATCCCACGCAGCCTTTGGCGTCGAAGGGCGGGAGGTTGCCACCGGAGTAGTTGTGGCCAGCGTAGTGGAAGGCGCTGTTCTCGTGGCAGCGGCCCAGGCAGCACATTTCGCCGATTTCTTCTTCTTTGAAATGCTGGCGCAATTGGTCTTTCAGCCCATCCTGCGTACCAGCCACGAGGCAGGCGCTGCCGTTGCAGACATAGACCTTTTTGCCCTTGTTCTCTGGCCGAGTGAAGTCGTAAAAAGTGCTCGAACCGTACACGGCGGCGTCGCCCACCAAGAAGCGCTCGGCCAGTGCTGCGGCGTCGTTTTTATCCAAAAAGCCTTGCGGCTCGGTGAGGTTTCCGATGGCCTCGAACAGGTTGTCGGTGAGGCCCTTTCTGCCCGATAGGGCGGTTAGATTTTTAGACATGGCGGCTGGATTTGGTCAGGTGAAAATCGGTGTGCAAATTAGGGAATAGTTTGGATTTGCGAAGATGTGTTACTAATGTCCAGCACACAATTCAGGGCAATAGGGAGTGCCTGATATATGTTTTACGACAATTGATAGTTCTTGAAAAATCCTTTACCTTCGTAAACAAAAATTCACTGTTAAACTGAAATGGCAAAAGATAAGTATCACTATTTGGTCAAACAAGCATTGATAGTGGAGGGTTGGACAATTACTGATGACCCGCTTGAGATAAACACATTGGTTGCTGACCTAGAAGTAGATTTAGGGGCAGAAAAAATTATAGCTGCCGAGAAAGGTGTTGAGAAAATTGCGGTAGAAATCAAGAGTTTCCTGAGCAAGTCTTGGTTGCATGATTTCTACAAGGCAGTTGGCCAATTTGGGTTCTATAATTTAGCCATCGCTGCAGGGGAAAAAGACAGGGTGCTTTATTTGGCAATGCCAGACACCGCTTACAACTTCTTGTTTAGAGACCCTATTTCACAAGAATTGGCAAGAATCAACAACATGAAGTTCATCATCTTTAGTGTTGAAAATCAAAATATCAAATCATGGAAAAAATAGCAAATTACAAGTTGGCTGCTAAGGAAGTACTTTCTGAAATTGCCGCCAGAAAAAATAGGTCAAGAAACTCAACCACCTATCAATTGATTACTGACGAAATCACAGGAAACTATCTTTTGCTCAGGAACGGCTGGCAAGGCGGCACGAGGCTATACGGCATCATTATCCATGTGGAGGTTAAAGCAGATGGAAAAGTATGGTTGCAGCAAGATGCGACAGACCTTGTTATAGCAGATTTATTGATGGAAAAGGGTGTAGCAACTGATGACGTCATATTGGGGTTCTTGACGCCAGCCATGCGGGAGGATATGGAGGTCGGGGTATGAACTACAAATTACAGGGCGGGATTCCCATCCTCACCTTTCCCGCCAGACCCAATCCCCCCAGCCGTTCACGTAGCCCCATTTGCCCCCGATGCTGACCCACGAAAGGCCGTCCCGGAAAGGCATCACGGCATCGAACATGGGCTGGATGACCACCCGGCCCGTCGTGTCCATGAAGCCCCACTGCCCGTGGTGGTCTTTCACTTGCGCAAGCCCTTCGGAAAAAACGCCCGCATCGGCGAAGCCGGGATGGATGGCGGTCTTGCCCGTTTTGTCCACGTAGCCGAATTTGCCGTCCAGCTCCACCAAGGCCAAGCCCTCTCCGAAATCGCCAGCGAAATCGTACTTGGGCGGCACCACCACTTCGCCAGCTTGGCTCACGAAGCCGTATTTGCCATCCTGCACGGCCACGGCCATGCCATCAAAAAACTCGCCGTTGGCATAGTCGTCGAGCAGGTCGAACTGGGGCTTGAGCAGGAGCTTGCCAGCTTTGTCCACCAAGCCCCAACGGCCTTGGCGCACCACCACGGCCACACCGTCTTGATAGGGCTGGCAGTCGTCGAAGAGCGGGTCTATGACGAATTCACCGTTGGTATTGATGTATCCAGATGAGTCGCCCTCGGTCACAGGGGCTAGTCCGCCCTTGAACTCGCCCGCCCAATCGTACTGCGGGGTGATGGCGATTTTTCCCGAAGTGTCAACAAAACCGTACTGCCCGTCCATCGAAACGGCGGCCAGCCCCTCGCTGAAGTCGCCCGCTTCGTCGAACTGCACAGGGATGGCTAAACGGCCACGCTCGTCCATGTAGCCCCATTTTTGCACCAGTTGCACCTTGACCATGTGTTCTTCGAAAAGCCCCACATAGCCGAAAATTTGGCGGAGCAACAAGCGGCCCTGGCTATCGAGCGGCACCATGCGGTCGTTGAGGCGTACCCGTGAGAAGCCGTTGTAAAAGTCCTCGGCCTCCACGTACTGCGGCTCGATGACCACCTCGCCGATGGCATCCATGAAGCCGTATTTGCCGTCTTCCCTGATTTTAAAAAGCGGTTTTGTCATGCAGGTTCTAGTCGAAAAGCGGGCAAGATAGTGAGGATTTGAAGATTTGAGGATTTGAAGATTCGACCAGGGCCGATTCAAATCCTCGAATCTTCAAATCCTCGAATGCTCAATCAATGTTCTCGATGTATTCTTTGCCGAACATGACTTCGAACTTGCCTGCCCCGATGTCTTCTTTTCGGCGCTCCCTGCGGCCACCCAAGTTTTTGTGGAGAAAATACTCGGTGATGGCCCAGAACGAAGTCCAACTCTCAGGCTTGGCGTAGTCGTGGCCTTCTTCTGGGTAG
>JALOMF010000276.1 GCA_025455635.1 Saprospiraceae bacterium
ATGGCAATAGATACTCCAAACTTAGCCCCTTTGCCTTTTTTCCAGAAAACGACCTTGGCTATTGGCAGTTCTTCTATAAAATTGGCGTAATGGGTTATTTTTGAGTACGCTCAATAAGGTCGGCGAGGTTTTGAACCTCGCCGACCTTCAAAATAGGATAGGGCATCACCCCATCCTGACATTAGGATAGGGCGTTGCCCCATCCTGACATTTGGATAGGGCGTTGCCCCATCCTGACATATTGCGCCCTTTCAGGGCTATGAATGTTCACGGAAACCAACCTCACTCTACCTTCCCCGTCGCCGTCCGCTCCCCCACCCCGTTTTCGTTCACCGCTTCAATGGCAAAATAATACGGCTTTTTTAAATCCATCGCCTTGAACCAATATTCATTGAAATCATAAATCAGGATGGAGTTATAAAGCTTGTCCGGTGCAGTGCCATACGAGAGATTATAGGCGAATGCATTGTCCACGGGCGACCATTTGATGTAGGCGCTGCGCTTGTCCTTTTCGGTGCGGAGTACGATTAAATCCTTGACCTTGCTGGGTTTTTCGCCGCCGCCATTGCCGAAGATGCGCAGGCCGCTGATGGCAAATTTACCCGTGGGCATGTGGATGTTCACGAGTTTAATATAGCGGGTATTAATCGGCTTACTCAATTCAATATAATCGTGCGGCACATCGGTTTTGTTCTTGCTTTTATCCACCAATAATTCCCATTTCTTGCCATCGGTGGAGTGATAGAGTTCGTACTGATGGTAAATACCCGTTTGTTTCCCCAAGAACTCGGCGTCTTGGTCGGCGTAGTTGATTTGGATGGCGTTCACGGTGCAGCCCCCCTGCCCCCTAAAGGGGGTGCCAAGGTCGGTAATCAGCCACTCGCCCTCATCGGCAGTTTTTGCGCTCCAATAGGTCTTGATGCTCTCGTCCACAGCGTTGTTGGCGGTATAGCTGCCGAGGGTGCTGCTCACGGTTACGGGCTTTTTATAGTTCAGCAGCCACCAATCGGGGCGCAGCTTGCCTTCCGTGCGGGCGCTGGGCAGGTACATCGGGTAGTCGCCGAAGTCGGCATTGCACCACATCATATCATCCCCATCGAAGCCAGCGGGCCAGATGCCGATGCGGCGCTCCCAAGTGTTTTTCACGCAGACGACCGTGGTGCTCACATGCCAGTAGCGCCCGCTGTTGTCCTGAAACGTAGCGCCGTGGCCAGCGCCCCGGTTGAAGCCGCCCATCTTGCTACTGAGGGGGTCGCTCTGCGGCGTGTAGGGCTGGAAATTGAAGAGCGGCCCGTTGCCGACCACCACGCCGTCCGAGTAGCCGCTGAACTCAGTGCCGGGTGCGCCGTATTGGAAATAGTATTTGCCATTGTGCTTCGTCATCCAAGCGCCCTCGGCGAAGGGGTCGAGGAAGGTGTTGTCCATGTGCTCGCCGAAGCGGTGCCAGCCGTAGCGCCACTGCTCCAGCAGGTACATGGGCGTGCGGGTTCCCTTGGGCCGGAAGGTCTTCCGGTCGAGTTCCACGCCGTACATGGGGAAGGTGTTGGAGCTGCCGTTGTACATATAAAAACGCCCATCGTCGTCGGTGAAAAAAGCGGGGTCCCAGCCACCGATTTCGAAGCTGTCCACGAGCACGAACCAGTTGTTGCCCTTGGGGTCGGTGCTGCCCCAGAGCGAGAAATCGGAGGTGTAGGTGCTGCCGAAGACCACCATCGTATCGCCGATAATGCCGACGCCAGGAGCGCAGAGGTCGTCCTTGGTCTTGTTGTTCCAGGGCCGCAGGAAGCGCCGCTCGTGGAAGGTCCAGTTGAGCATATCGGGGCTGTGCCAGTAGCCGTGCTGGTTGGTGCTGAAGAGGTAGAAATCGCCCTTGTAGTTGACGATGACGGGGTCGGCAGTGGCCCGGTGGCGGCCCCAGGCGCTGAAGCTCTCGTAGGGGGTATAGCCGTAGTCGAGGTTGGTGGGGTTGCAGTAGGTTTTTTGCTGGGCAAAGGAATGGGTGATGCTTGCGAGGAACAGGAGGAGGAGGGGGAGTTTTTTCATGGTGTTGAATTTTTGCGGAGCAAGGTAGGTAGAAACTAGGGGATGGGTTCGGGGTGCTTTTCGCTTTTTTTATGCTTCAATCACCCCCCCACCAAACCGCTCATTGAACCCCGCAATCCCCTGCAAGCCGCCCGTGTGCACCAGCACGATGCTCGACCCTGCCGGGAAATAACCCTCCTTGGCCAATTGCGAAGCAGCGTAGAACGCCTTGCCCGTGTAGATGGGGTCGAGCGGGATGCCTGTCCGGCGCTTGAAGTCGTTGATGAAGGCGACCAGTTCAGGCGTCCATTTGGCGTAGCCGCCGTGATGGTAGCCGTCCACGATTTGCCAATTAGTGCTGGGCGTTTCGCCGCAGGCGGCCAATAGATTTTCCACTTCTTTTTGCATAAAACCACCCTTGATCACGGGCACGCCGAGTGCCTTGCAGCCTTGGCCGGAAATACCCGAAGCGATGCCCGCCAAAGTGGTGCCCGTGCCACAGGCAGTGACGAAATAATCGGGCAAGTGCCCAAGCTGCGCCTCAGTCTCGGCCACGATGGCCCGACAGCCGGGCAGGGCGAGGCAGTTGGCGCCGCCTTGTGGCAGGATGGTGGCTCCTTCGGTACTTATTCCGAGTATTTTCAGCAGGTCGTTGGGGGAATTGCTCCTGAAAGCTGTCCGGCTTGTGAAATGCAATGCCATGCCGCACGCTTTGGCAAAACGCAGCGTGGGGTTTTGGCGGGCCTCGTCTGCTTCACCGCTGATAACGCCCAGTGTTGAAAAGCCAAAGTCCAAGCCTGCCGCGGCCACGGCTGCGATGTGGTTGCTGAAGGCGCCGCCGAACGTGATGAGCTTCGAATGGCCGAGCCGATTGGCACCGAGTAGGTTGTGTTGGAGCTTGCGCCATTTGTTGCCGGAGACCTGCGGGTGCAGCAGGTCGTCCCGCTTCACGAAGAGCCGCAGGCCCTTGGCAGCAAACAGTTCGTCGTGAACGGTTTCTAGCGGCGAGGGTGGGTGTTGGAGCAGTTGCGCAAGTTTTTCCATAGAAATTCAAAAAAAATAAATTCTGGATGAACAAAATCAAAGTTGAGCCTATAAAGCTAAATATCACATGTGATTTCGATTTATGAATAATAAACCAAATGAAGTCTTTGTTTTTCGCTAAAAAACATCCCCCCTATGGAAAAACGACACAAGGAAGAAACATGGTGCCAAGCCCTAGTGCAAGTTTGCGAAGCAGCTATGGAAGAGCGTAGCTTCCAGCGCAACGACGGCGGCTATATCTGGCTGGTCTAGCCCTGTTTCTACGAAAGCTCCAAAAACACATCCCGGGTTACTAGGGTGTTCGCTTACCCAATACACGCTGAACTCACCCTACGTAACGACTTAATTCAGGGCCTCGCCATTGGTGGGGCACCTGATTTTTTTTGTGCCCGGGCCACGGCCTCGCATAACGGATTTTCCATACCTTTCCCGCCTGTTTCAAACTAAAAACCACTGCAAAAATGGCAATGCTCGAAGTAATCGTCGGAATGATTTTCACCTTCATGCTCCTGAGCCTGTTGGGCACCACCTTCAACGAGCTGGTATCGGCGTGGCGGGGCTGGCGGGGCTTTTACCTCGAAGAAGCCCTGAAACGGTTGCTGGAATTCAAGGACGACCCCTCCGTTTTCAACAAGTTCAAGAAAAATGCGATGTACCAGCAACTGATGCAGCACAAGGCCCCGCTGCGGGTGTCGCAGGCGCCGGCCTACCTGAGCGCCGCCAATTTCACCTCCATCCTCACCAATGTTTTGAAGAAAAAAGGCGAGGCCGTGCAGTCGGTGGAAGACTTCATGCGGGAACTCCCGAAGGACAGCCAACTGCGGGAGGTGCTCGACCAGTTCAAGGAGGAAGGCCACAGCACCGTCGAGGAGTTCAAGGGCCGCTTGCAATCCTGGTTCGACGACGTGATGTACCAATCGAGCGGATGGTACAAGCGGCATTTGCAGTTCGTCACCTTCTTCGTGGGGCTGGGCATCGCCGTGCTGCTCAATGCGGACAGCTTCCAAATCTACTCGCACCTGACCACCAACGCCAGCAACCGCCAGCGGCTATCGGCACTGGCCACGGCGTTTTCCAACAACAATGAAACCCTGCCAGCGCCCGTGCTGCCCACCGGCTCATTGAGCGGCAGCGAGATAAAAAACGAGCTGAAAAACTTCACGAACACCGCCGAGTTCAAGGCGACTTCCAACATCCTCGGCCTTGGCTGGAGCACCAAGGAGGTGATGGTCGGGCCGAAGGAGTGGCTGCTGCGCATACTCGGCTGGTTCGTCACGGCCTTGGCCATATCGCTGGGAGCGCCATTTTGGTTCGATGTTTTGAAAAAAATCATCACGATTCAGAGCACGGGCAATGCGCCGGGCGGCGGCACCGGGCCAGCGCAAGTCATCATCAATACGGTGGAAACGAAGAAATGAGGAAGTCAGGGATTGGCCTGACAATCAAGGGGTTACGCTGGATGCTGTTCGGTGTGGCTGGATGCTGCTCGCCGCCTTCTCGCCTTCACGGCCCGGATGAAATTCTCCACTTCCCGGTCGCAGCGCCAAAAGTGAAATACCTCGCCAAAGGCCAACACCACCGCACCTAGCGCCAATGCGCCCCACCAGGCAAACTGCACGGGGCGGGAGAGGTGTTCGTAGAAATTCCTTACCACGAAGATGTCCACGAGAATGGTGACGGCGGCCAAAAAGCAAAGCACCATCGCTGCCGCCCTCGTCTGCCTTACCAGCCAGGGCCGCATGGTGCGCAGGCATTTTTTCAAAAAAAGCGAAGCATCGGCATGGCTGGGATTGATGCGGAGCAGCTCCCGCAGGATGTACTCCGTGCGCTCCGGCTCGAAGAGCTGGTAGCTGGAGGCCGCCTTGCGGAAAAGCGTTTGCTGAAACACGTCCACGCCCTGAAATTCACCTATGTTTTCCACGATGCTGACCTCAATGACGGCGTCGGCCATGAGCAGGTGCTTTTGCCACGACCCGATTTCAAAAAGGGCGTTGGTGTAGCTGTTGAGCAGCTCAAAGTACTCGTCCGTTTCCAAGGCCCGGATTTCCTGCTCATGGGCCTCGTAAAACTGCACCAGCTTGCGCCACTCGCCCGGCTCGATGGCCCGGTAGTCACGGTACAGCTTGGAACGGTATTTCGATTGTGCGTACATTTTGTGGATGGTTCACGGTGGACGGCTGACGGCCTAGGGTAAACGGGGTTAACCGTTTACAGTAAGCCGTTCACCGCAAAAATCACAGGCTTCGAGGGGCTTGCGTCCAGCGCTAGGCTTGCGATTTGGAGGTTCAACAAATATAGGCCGTCTTGGATGTGGTTTTCAACAAAAATCATTTCGGTGATGGTAGAATTTTTTCGGATTTGGTCGTTTTGGTTGCCATAGCGCCAGAAGGCCCGGTGCGAAAGCAGTTGTCCGCCGTCCTCCTCCCGGTCCACGCTGGGCAGGTCGAGCAGCAGGTGCTCCACGCCACATTCCACGAGGTAGGCCACGGCCTCGTGGTGCAGGTAGGGCGGATTGGTGCCAGAGTAGTTGGCGGTGAGCTTGCGGTCGTCGTTGGGCAGGGTGCGCAGGATGAGCGCCGTTGCCTCGCCCGGCTTGAGCACCTCTTCCATTTGGCTGCGCAACACGACCCGGTCGCCATCGTCCAAGCGTGTTGGGTAGAGCGTGGCCAGTTTTGCCAAAAAATGGAACTGCCGGAGGCATTCATTGATGGTGTACCCCTCCTTTGCAATATGCCCGACGCACTCGGTGTGTGTGCCGTTGCCGTGCGGGTTCAGGCTGATGTTCTTGAAGTTCACCGAGCCGCCCTGCGCCGTATCACCGATGAAACTGCCTGCCACGACGGGCGAGAACTGCACGGGCGGCGCCCAGAAGCAGTTGGGGTTTTCGAGGCCGTCCCGCACGGGTATGGAGAGGTCGAGGGGGCGGGATAGGTCGGCGGTGAATGTGTGGGTGTTGTGTTGAAATGTTATTTTCATGGCAA
>JALOMF010000277.1 GCA_025455635.1 Saprospiraceae bacterium
TGGACGGTTGACGGTGAACGGTTGACGGCAGACGGTTGACGGTAGGTGAAGGGGAAATTGGCTATTTTTGCCAATGGGAAATCATACTTCGTAAATCGAAAATCCAACAATGTCGCAACTGATTGAAGCATGGAGGCGCCGAAAGGACAAGTCCGCCGAGGAAAACCGGGAAATCATCAAACGGCTGCAAAGGAAGAAGGGCAAACAGCTCGACGTGTTGGCCGATGAGGTTCACGACGCCGTTTTCAAAAAAATAGACTGCCTCGACTGTGCGGGCTGCTGCACGGGCATCCCACCAATCGTCACCAAGGCCGATGTGGGCCGGATTAGCAAGGATTTTGGACTGTCGCCTACCGAGTTTGAAGCAAAATACCTCACCGTGGACGAGGACGGCGACACCGTGATGAACGCCACTCCCTGCCCGTTCCTACTGGCCGACAACAAGTGCATGATTTACGACATCCGCCCGAAAGCCTGTCGGCAATACCCACACACCAATTATATGGACTTCTCCAAAAACATGCGGCTGCACCTGCCGAACGCCAGCGTGTGCCCGGCGGTTTTCCACATCCTACGAGAATTGGACTTGAAATTGAGAAATTAGGAAATCAAGAAATCGAAGATTTACAGTCGTGAATCTTCGATTTCCTAATTTCCCAATTTCCAATTTCAACTGATTTCTGCTCCCACCTTCTCCAGCAGTGCCTTGGTCAGCTTGATGCCTTCCTCTTCTGGCTTCGTGCCTTCGAATTCGATGCCGATGTAGCCGGTGTAGCCAGCATCTTTCACCACTTTCAGCATCTTGCGGTAGTCGGTTTCTACGCAATTGCCTTCGGCGTCAAATTCGTTCGACTTGGCACTGACGCCTTTTGCATACGGCATCATTTCCTGTACGCCGAGGTAGCGGTCGTACTCGTCAATGCACTTGCCGTTCCAAGGGTCTCCGTCCTTGTTCTCCCGTTTCACGCAGAAATTGCCGAAGTCGGGCAGGCAGCCCACGTTGGGTTTGCCGATGGTCTTCATCACGCCAGCCAGCCAGGCGCCGTTGGACGAGAATCCGCCGTGGTTCTCCACGATGACATTGATGTTCGCCTTGGCGGCGTACTCGCCTAGCTTGCCCAGGCCCTCCACGGCGGCCTTGGCGGCTTCCTCGGCCTTGGGGTTGCTGCTGAAAGCATTTACCCGGATGCTGTGGCAGCCCAAGGTAGCGGCTGCGTCCACCCATTTTTTGTGGTTTTCGATGGCCTCGTTGAGCATTTTCTTGTCCGTTTCGGCCATGCCGCCCTCGCCATCCACCATGATGAGGAGCTGCTTCACGCCATTGTCGGCGGCCCGCTTGTTCAGGTCGGCAAGGTAGGCGGCGTCCTTGGCCTTGTCCTTGAACATCTGGTTCACGTACTCGATGGCTTCGATGCCGAACTTGTTGCGGGCAGTGGCTGCGAAGTCGAGGTTGTCGAGTTCTTTTTTGTCAAAAATGGTCTTGTGCAGTGACCACTCGGCGAGCGATATTTTGAAGAAAAGGGGCGCTGCCGCTCCGGCTACAGCCGTGGAATCAACCTGTTCGCCCGTGCCATCGGCGGGTTTGCCTTCATTGCTGGCGCAACCAGCGAGCCAAAGCGCACCGAGTCCCAGCCCGGCGTTTTTAAGGAAATTTCTTCTTTGGTTTGTCATATCAGTAAAATTTTAGTTGGTGAAAAACTCGGTTTGAAGTGGATTGCCAAAGGTAGAAGAAGTTCGGAATTTTCTATTTTGAAAAAAAATGCCTCCCATGAATGGACGTGGTTCCGCCGTGTATTTTCCTGAAAAATCAGTCCTAAGCTTACAACCTACGGAAGTTGCCTTTGTCATTTTCACAACATTTTTCACCGGACAAACTCACAGCGTGAAGAAAATCACCTGCTTCGCAATGGGCTTGCTGGCCTGTTTCACCTCTATTTTTTCACGAAATACAAACACCGACACTGCCAAGAAAACCTGCTTCCCGCAGCGCCTTTCCGCCGATGGCTAGCTCGACGACATCCCGGACGAACCCGCATGGGAGGCCGTGCAGTGGGCGGCGACTTCATACAGTACCAAACTAAAGGACGGTGTCCTACCTGGGCCAAAGCCGGTTGAACATCTAGTTCGCTGTCAAGGCATGGAACTTTTTTTTGGGGAGTGTACTTTTTGGTTTTTGAAGCAAATCAGTATTTTATTTTTTCCTGATATGCATGGAAGCCGCTGTGGGTTTGTTTTATTTTGAATAGGATTCTTTTTTAGAAATTAGATTTAGCGATTCATGGGCTTTGGAGTATAATTTATCTTTAATGATTGGAAAATTTAATAAAATAAATTTGGAAAAAAGAACAAGTATTGTCAGATTTGCCTCACCACATTTAAAAAATTGCATCAACACCTAAACGCCTTGTTTACGTCATGCAAAATGCCCTGAAACCACACTTCGCTTTTTGCATTTATAGGAATTTTTGAGGATTTAAAAAACCCGGCAAGTCGTTGTGCTTGCTACCAAATGAAATTATGATAGTTCATGCCCTACATGTGCTGAGGCAGGAGTTGGATACGTTTATGAACTCCTTTGGCCTGGAAAACAATGACGAGGTTCAACTCGGCAACATCGCCCAACTGGACATCCCAGAACAAGGGCCTGCCAACAACCTGCGCAATAAAATAGTCATCAGCCTGGTCAATATCCGGGAGGAAAAGACGCTCAAAAATGGCCAGTTTTCACGCCGCAACGACACCACACTGCGCACTGAATATTTCAACCCTCCCGTTTTCCTGAACCTGTATTTGCTCATCACAGCCAGTCAGAGCAGCTACACCAATGCCTTGATTTACCTGTCGAGGATAGTATCGTTTTTTCAAGAAAAGAACGTGTTCACGCATGAAAATACCACGGCCATCGTGGCTGGGCCAGATGTGCCAGCCACGGAGCTGATGGACGAGTTCAAGCTGATGCTGGAACTGTATTCGCCAAGCTTCGAGGAGCAGAACCACATTTGGGGGACGCTGGGCGGCAAGCAGCTTCCATCCGTGATGTACCTGGCTCGGCTGGTAGAGGTGAAACGTGCCTCCACACAAGCTACTGGCGGGCTGGTGGAAGAAATCAAACTCAATGCAAAAGTGAAACTCCAATAGTTGCCAATATGGAAACCATAACCGTCCGCTACCGCAAGCTTTTTCAGGTAGAAGTATTGCTTCACCACCTGCTCGACCAAGGCGAAGCACTCTTCGATGACCTGAGCAATGAGGTGAAAGTGCGCAAGCTGGGCAGGTACCAGCTGGGCCAATGGATGGAAATAAAACCAACCGAGGCTACCAAACTGGCCATGAGCGGCTTAGGCTGGACTTTCAAGCACAGTGCCACGGGCTTTTTGGTGGCCGCATCCGCTTCTTCGCCGGAAAGCAACACACCAAAAGTGGCACCACAAGCCGACCTCAAATTGGATTTTGAAATGGTGGCCAACAATGCAGGTTTTGCGGCTTTTTCGGCCTTCCCACTGCCTGGGAACTTGAACGGCAATAGAGCATTTTACCTATTTGATAATGCCGCTACGCACGGCGCAAGTGCGGATGCCTACCCTGCACTTGCACTGGACCCACCTGTTTACAACAACAGCTCAACTTATGAAGCTGGCAGCATGGTCAGTAGCGGGGGCAACCGCTTTGTGGCCAAAAAAAAGACGAAGGGCAATGCCCCTGTTGCAGGAGCGCATTGGGCGGGGGTTCCAGAAGCGGTCCGATATGCCAACGGAGCGCATTTGAAAGCCAGGACTTCCTTTCCAATCAGCGAGAACGCCTTTGGGATTGTGCGAATCCACTGCTCCAACGGACTGGGCGATTTTGGGCTTTTCGATGGCTCGGATTTCCGTTCGCCAATTTTTAAAATCAGGTTGCGCAAGAGCGTTAATTGAATAACTCTTTTCACAAATGATTGACAATCAAAATTTTATCATCAAAACCAATGCGTCATGGATTTAACATCATTGAAAACGCCCGGCGTTTATATAGAAGAAGTACCCAAGTTCCCGCCTTCGGTGGCGGCTGTGGAGACAGCTATTCCTGCCTTCATTGGCTATACCCAGCGAGCTGTAAAGGACAAGGTTGACCTTCACGAAGGTGGAGCTATCGCCGTTGTGCGAATTTCGTCCTTTGCCGAATACATTGAGTATTTCGGAGAAGCACAAGCACAGTCTGTAACAGTTAATATTGAGCGTGTGGAAGGTGTTCTCGAACCTGTATCGGCTACTTTGTCTGCCACCAACTTTCGCATGTACTATGCCGTCAGGATGTTTTATGCAAATGGTGGTGGCCCATGCCATATCGTGTCGGTAGGCAACTACTCGGCCACGATTGATGCCGCCCGGATGGGCGTGAATGCTGGCAATGGCGGGCTTGACCAGGCCAGAAAGATTGACGAAGTGACGATGTTGGTTTTCCCAGACGCCAATGGCTTGGCCGATGATGCTGATTTTTACAACCTTTTCAGCCAAGGGTTGCAGCAATGCAGCGCTTTGATGGACCGTGTCACACTCGTTGACACAAGGAACGGGGCATTGGCTGCGACCACACAAGCACTGAGGGACGCAAACCTTGATAGCGCTTCGCTCAAGTATGGGGCAGCCTACACCCCTTGGCTAAAAACCTTGTACAACCACAACACACCCAATGCCAACGTCACGCTTTCGTTCCCAGACGATACGTTGCCGCCGAATGATGGCAACGCTGACCGGGACACGATAACCATTGCGGCAGCGCTTGCTTTGCCTGCCAATTCTCCCGTTAAGCCAATCGTCAATGACGCATTATTGGCAAAAGTAAAAACCTTGCTCGCCCGTGAGCGGGTGCTGCTTCCACCTTCTTCCGCCATAGCAGGAGTTTTCGCCGCTGTGGACAATTCGAGAGGCGTATGGAAGGCACCTGCCAATGTCTCCGTGTCTGACATTATCGAACCAGTTATCAGGATTTCTGACGAGGACCAACGTGACCTCAACATCCACGGCACGGGCAAGTCCATCAACGCCATCCGCAGTTTCACGGGCAAAGGCACGCTGGTATGGGGTGCCCGCACCCTCACGGGTAATGACAACGAATGGCGCTACGTCTCCGTCCGGCGCTTTTTCAACATGGTGGAAGAGAGTGTCAAAAAATCTAGCGAGCAATTCGTGTTTGAACCGAACGATGCCAACACCTGGGTGAAGGTGCAGGCCATGATTGAAAACTTCTTGAACACCCTCTGGCGGGTAGGGGCCATGCAAGGCGCCAAGCCCGAACATGCCTACTACGTATCGGTGGGCCTCGGCAAAACGATGACCCCGCTCGATGTGCTGGAGGGCCGGATGATAGTCGAAATCGGCATGGCGGTCGTGCGCCCGGCAGAGTTCATCGTGCTTCGGTTCTCGCACAAAATGGCCGAGTCCTGATAATTGATTGTTGAATTGTTTGATTGTTATATTGTTGGTTATCAATAGCATAAATCAAAAATATCTTAGGCTAATCCTGCAACAATAAAGCAATTGAACAATCCAAACAATCCCAATAATTCAACAATCAAACAATTTCAACCATGTCAGAATATCCTATTCCAAAATTTCATTTCCAAGTGGACTGGAACGGCGTCAGCCTCAGCTTCACGGAGGTCACTGGCCTCGACATCCAACAGGAGGTCATCGAATACCGCCACGGCGACAGCAAGGATTTTTCAAAAATCAAAATGCCCGGCCTGCGCAAGTTTAGCAATATCACCTTGAAGCGGGGCACCTTTACGGGCAAGCTGGAATATTACCAGTGGATGAGCGACATCCAAGCCGAACGGGTCGGCAACCGCCGGGACGTGGTCATCAAACTGCTGAACGAGAAGCACGAGCCGGTCATCGCTTGGCGGGCAGTGCGCTGTTTCCCGGTGAAGGTGCAAGCCAGCGACCTAAAATCGGACGGCAACGAAGTGGCGATTGAAACCATTGAACTAGCCCACGAAGGCTTTAGCTTGATGGTCTGATTTACTGCTTAATCCAACCATTACACCATGCCAGAT